>JBJOQA010000195.1:0-15285 GCA_046050225.1 Bacteroidota bacterium
TTTCCTTGCCATGTATAACTCCAACAACCATTCAGTGCTGCATTACTTTGTGCAGATGGGCCTGCCACCAAAACCTTAACTTGTTTAGAAAGTGGCAAAACACCGTTCTTGTTTTTCAACAAAGTCATGGCCTCACGTGCAACATTTAAGGCCTGTTGTTGATAGACTGCTTTACCAAAATTATCAAATGATGTTGGCTCAGGATAAGCATTTTCGAATAGGCCGGTTTTAAATTTAATTTCCAATATTCTTTTTACAGCATCATCAATTCTACTCATCGGCACCTCTCCTTTCTTTACCGCTTCAATCAACAAATCATAAAAAGAATAATCACTTGGCACCATACTCATGTCAATACCTGCATTAATGGCCATGGCAACTGCTTCACGTGGGGTGGCCGCAACACGATGGCGTTCATACAACCTTTTGATGTCTTCCCAATCGGTAACAATCAACCCTTCAAATCCTAATTCTTTGCGAAGCAAATCCGTTAATAAATAACGACTGGCATGCACGGGTTCACCATTAATTTCACTTGAATTAATCATGATACTGGAAGAACCGGCTTTAACTGCTTCACGAAATTGAGGCAAGTAATATTCACGCATTTCAATTTCGGGCATATAAATAGGTGTGCGATCTTTACCGGTACGAGATGCTGAATAACCCAAATAATGTTTCATACAACTGGCAACTGCCGTCACATTTTGCAAACCGTCTTCTTCATAACCTTTTACTGCTGCAGTGCCCATTAATTTACCAATCAAAACATCTTCACCGTAAGTTTCCGGAAACCGGCTCCATAAAGGTTGTCGGCCAATATCCAACACCGGTGCAAAATTCCAACGTACACCTGAGGCGCGCAATTCCATAGCGGTAACTTTTGCCGCATCATGTGCATACTGTATGTTACGGGTAGCAGCCACAGCCAAATTATGCGGAAAAAGCGTACTGTTAAGGGTATATGTTTGACCATGCATACCATCCAATCCATAAAGCACCGGAATTTTTAACCGCGTGTTTTTAGTTTCGTCTTGAATTTGTGTCATCAACTTGCGCCATGTATCTACTGATAAGGCATGTGCTGTTGTATTCAACATCGAACCTACTTGATATTTATTAACTGCCTCTTTGAGCAAAGCGGGATCAATGGCGCCATCCTGATTAGCCCAACCTTCTTTAGCAATTACGGCTAAAGTTACTTGGGTCATTTGTCCCACTTTTTCTTCAAGCGTCATCGACTTTAGCAGACTATTAATCTTAGCCTTATAATCGGGCACAGTTTTTTGTGCTTGCATGGCAAACCCCGAAATTAGGAGTGCAGCAGCGAGCAAGGTTCCTTTCATGTTGTAAATATTTTGTATGTAAACAAATCGTTGCAATGCATATTACATTGCAGAATAGCCTATTAAAAAAATAGGTGAGTTCTTATCAGCAACAAATGTGCAACATAACCCTCAATTATCTGCAACTAATTATAAACATGTGCTGCAGTTAACCAAAGTTGATATTATTTTATCAAAAGCCATGCAGAATGGCAAAAGAGGCATTACAACTATACCTTATTTACGCGCACAATACTACCATTTAAAGCGTAGGCGCAGCTCAGCATTTAAACCGCGCATGGGTGCATAACTGTAGGCCGTATCAAATTGGTAACCATTAGGATTGGTATTAAGATTTGGCAATCCGCCTGCATCAAAGTATAAACCACCGGGTAAATTGAAAGGATCATCTGCATGAAGCAAGGCAAATTTGGGTATTTGATTCAATAAATTATTTATGCTCAATTGCAATTGCCATTGTTCATTCATTTTTTTCCGCAATTGTAAATTAGTCATACAGGTCCAAGGAGACCTTTCCGGCCGAAAATCTTGCGGATAAATGGGCATGTGCATCGGTCCGGTAATCCTACAATTAATATCAACAGAAAGATCTTGCTTTTTAAATCGATACCCCAAAGTTTGAACGGCCGAAAAATTGGGCGCAAACAGTTGCGGCTGCCAAACTTTTACGCCCGATTCATCCAACAATGTTTGCCCCGCCAGCATCCAAGTGCAACCGCTATTAACGCGCAATCCGCTGCCATGCATCCAATTTGCGTTGATAGAAATGCCGCGTGTTTTCAAACTTCCTGCAATATTTTGAAACCTTATTTCTTGCGGATTAGCAAGATAATCTGCCTGTACTTTATCTTTAAATCGTGTATAGAATAACGTTATATCCAAATCGGTCACACCATTTAACCATCTAAAAGATTGACACCAATTTACTTGAGCCGAAAAGCTGCGCTCCGGTCGAAGATCTTCCTGCAAAACAACCGTCCGCGACCCGCTTAATGCGGCATGTTCTTCTGTAAAAACATTCACCACCCTAAAGCCGGTACCCCAATTAAAACGCCATTCACCTGCATGTTTGGGTTGCCATTTTACTGCTAAGCCCGGCGTGGCAATAAAACCGTGTTGATTGCTATAGTCAATACGCCCACCGAGCTGCAGTTCCAATTGCTTATTCAATTGGTTATTATATTGCATCCATACACCCGGCAACCAAGTTACCATGGGTACATTTCCTTTATCCATATCATATGTTGCCACGGTTTCATCATCATATCGTGTCCATCGTAACGGCAAACCGGCCAACCATTTTACTTTACGTTGCCCCCAATGCCATCTTAATTGCATCAACATGGTTTGTTGATTGGCTACAAATGAAGTGGTTCCATAAAAACTTTGCTGCTGATGTGTATTAAAAGCCAAATTGAAATCTGTTTGCTTACCCCATCGGGCAGCTAGTAACCCCTCAAATCTTTGCGTATGAATCCATTCTCCATAAATTAAATCAGATCCCTTTAGGCTTGGCTTAAAATCCATTTGCCCTCCCCATCTTGTTTCATCCATCAAACGCCAAGTACCTGTAAAAATGGTTTGCTTATTTTTTTCAAACACCCATTTTTGAAAAACCGACCATCGTTGTTGCAATGCTTGATCGGCGAAACCATCCATATTTTTATCAAATACCCTACCCGGTGCATTCACCATTACATTCGTAAGCATTCGCCAATTTTTAAACGGGAGGCTTCCGGTAATATTAAACTGCGTTTGCGCATTTGATTGCAAAGAAGCATCTACCAAGATTTTTCGTGATCGGTCGGGTGCGATGGTTTGAATATTGATTACACCGGCTATGGCTTCACTGCCATACTGCACAGAAGCCGCACCCTTTTGAACTTCTACCTGTTCAATGATAGAACTAGGAATAACCGAAAGTGCATAAACAGTAGATAATCCGCCTACCAAAGGCATCCCGTCAATTAACACCATGCTATAGGCGCCATCCAACCCATTGATTCGAATATCGGTGGTATTGCAAACATTACAATTATTCTGCGATTGCAAACCATTCATCCATTGTGCTGCTTCTGCTATATTTTGTGCGGCCACATTTTGCAAAAAAGCCTTTCCGTATACTTCTTGAATAACGGGTTCTACGGAAAGCATGCGTCCAACCGGATTTGAACTGATCACTACCTCTTGCAATTGCCGCTGGGGCAATGTATCCGATTTAGCGAACAGATGCTTATCCTGATCAGCTATTATTCTTTTTTGTCCATGTATTGTTTTAATCAGCACCATACAGCTGAAAATCAAGATCAGTTTCCGCATTACCCTATTTTTAATTTTGCTAAATTATTAATTTAGGCTTACCTAATTTTACTATTTTGGAAAATTAATTGCACTTTTGTAAAAAACTGGGTTATGACTTCACTTGCCGAAGAAAATTATTTAAAGGCCATCTATAAGTTGCACGAAAAAACAGGCGGTAATGCGAGTACATCGGCATTGGCTGAACAACTGCAAGTGAGTGCGGCGTCGGTAACGGATTTTGTAAAAAAAATGGCCACCAAAAAATTGATTCGCTACGAAAAATCGAAAGGCGTTAGTTTAACCGATAAAGGTCAAATGATTGCCGTTCAAATCATTCGCAAACATCGATTATGGGAGGTTTGGCTAGTTGAAAAATTGGGTATGAAATGGGATGAAGTGCATGCCATAGCCGAACAATTAGAACATATTTCGAGTGAAGCATTGATTGAATTATTAGACCGTCATTTAGATTTTCCTACTACCGATCCGCATGGCGATTTGATACCGGATTCAAGAGGCAAATTCGCACCTTCTCAAAACAAATCATTGCAAACTATACAGGTAGGTCAAAAGGTAAAGTTTACCGGCGTAGGCGACCACAGCACGGCCTTTTTGCAATTTCTTACCAAGAGTAGCATTTCTTTGGGAGATGTTTTTGAAGTAGAAGCTATTGAAAGTTTTGATCAAAGTTTTCAGGTTCGCATCAATAACAAAAAATCAAAAATCCTGAGTAAGGAAGTGGTAAAAAACTTATTGGTGGTAACAATATAATCGAAGAAGAAAATGAGTGATAATTACTTCACCACTTGAAATTTGCCCGAATCAACAATAGATCCGTACTTATTACGCAATTGAAAAACGTACAAGCCACGATTAAATCCATCTAAAGACAAATAGTAACTAGCCGTACCGGGTACAACCTCGTACACTTTTTTACCCATGAAGTTATAAATCTGCAGGGTAAATGTTTTGTCGAAGCCTTTCAAAAATTCGAAATTAACCGCAACGGTAGCCGGGTTGGGGTAAAACTTTACAATAGGCACATTGGTTTCAACACCCACGGCGGGGCGACTCTGCGCAATAGCAGAACCGGTAAAGCCCATGCAAATAAATAATATGATGTAAAGGTTTTTCAGCTATATAAAAGTAAGCTTTTTCAATAAAACGCCAATATTTTTATTCGTTTTCTATTAAAAAATTGATTTTCAATGGTTAACAAACAAAAATACTGGCGAAAATGTAATTTTTCAATTAGGCTAAACGTGCTAATACTTCTTGAATAGCTGCAAAATCAGGCAAATCGCCCGGCGTTGCACATACTTCGGCGTATTGAACAACACCTGCTTTATCTACCACAAATGCGGCTCTTTTTGAAACACCTTCCATTTCAAAAACAGGAAACACATCATATAAAGCGCCAAAAGCAGTAGAAGCGGTTTTATTAAAATCGCTTAATAATGGGAAATTAATTCCTTGCTCCTGCTTGAATTTATCCAAAGAAAAAATTGAATCAACCGAAACGCCAACTACTGCTGCGTTTGCATTGTTATAAACGGTGATATTATCACGAATACCGCACAATTCTTTAGTACAAACACCGGTAAAAGCTAACGGAAAAAATAAAACCAATAAATTTTTGCCGGCAAAATCAGCACTGTTTACTTTATTTTTTTCTGAATCGTAGAGCGAAAATGCAGGGGCTTGTTGCCCAACTTGTAATGACATAAAATTGAGTTTAATGAATGGTTATACAATATTAATTCAAAGCGTTTGGATAATATTACGAATAACGAATTATTTCAAATTAATTAATACCGATTATTTGCTTTTTCCGCGTCGACTTAATACGATCAGGCAGCGCATTAATTATTTCCTCCTTCAAAACATCTACCAATTTCTTTTTCAAAAAATCGCGATGCGTAACAATGCTTACCTCGCGAACCGGCGCCGGACTTTTAAAATGTCGAATCATGTTTTGTTGCTTAGCAGAAAAATCAGTGGTCGCCAACTCCGGCAAAATGGTTACGCCACTATTTAATTCCACCATTTTACGCAAGGTTTCTACACTGCCGGCCTCGTAGTCAAAACGTTGATGTACGCCTGATTGTTTTTTCAATTCGCATAGCTGAATGATTTGCGAGCGAAAACAATGTCCTTCTTCTAACAACCACAATTCATCTGAATTAATATCAGCAGGAAGTACATACGTTTTTTTAAACGCGGCATTATTTTTTGAAACAAATGCTACCATCTCTTCATAAAACAATGGATACTCCACCAAGCTTGACTCTTGTAATGGGGTAACTAACAAGCCTGCATCAATGCGCCCGCTTTTTAAATTATCAATCACCGTATCAGTGGTCATTTCTTTTATCCGCAAGCGGATGTCGGGGAATTTGGTCAAGAATTTTTGTAAAAACAGCGGCAATAAATAAGGGGCCAAAGTTGGAATGATGCCTATTCGTAATTCGCCGTCTAATTCATTACGTTTATCCTTTACCATTTGGTGTAACATCCTTGCTTCGTGCACAATTACCCGTGCTTGTCGAATGATATCTTCCCCAATTTCGGTAGGTACCACAGGCTGTTTACTTCGATCAAATATTTTGCAATCCAAATCTTCTTCCAATTTTTGAATTTGCATACTAAGGGTAGGTTGCGTTACATAACAATGTGAGGCAGCCACGGCAAAATGTCGATAAGTATCTACCGCTATTATATATTCTAATTGGGTAATAGTCATATTCAAAGATAGACAATCCTTATATCACCCTTCACAATATCGAAAATACTTATTTAGTTTTTACCGACAACCTTGCTGCTGGTAAAAAAAACAGCCATCTCTTTGCAGAAATGGCTGTACGAATATCAGTGAAAAATCTTTACTCTTTTGATGCAGGAAAATTAACAACCACCACTTCAGATTTCTTCTTTTTCTTTTTGCTTTTGGCAGGCGGACAATCTATTGCCAATTCGCCCTCTTGCATTTTGGCAGGATCAAACAATTGCAAAGAAGCTTTTGCATGAGCCGCATTTCTAAACGCCTTAAATGCAACATGAACAGAATCAATTGAGGTGATATAAATACTTCTACCGTGTGTACCTAAAATCAACTCGCGATCACGATCTTGAATAGCAATTTCGTGTACAGGTACACGTGGTAATTGATGACCTATACTCATAAAGCTATTGCCTTTATCAAATGAAACATAAACACCATTATCAGAACCCACATACAAAATAGAATCATAGATTGGATCTTCTTTCACGGTATTCAATGGTTCAAAGGGCAGGTTTTGCCCAAGTAAACGCCAAGTATTACCATAATCTTCACTCGCTACCAAATACGGCGTAAAATGATCGTAACGATAACCGTTTAGCGTTGCATAAACTCTTCCTTCTTTATAACGTGATGGTGTAACTCGTGTTACCCACAATCCCGCCGGAACACCTGGAATTGATTTTTGAATATTTAATAAACTAAAAGAACTGCCGGCATCTTTGGTGAGTTGAATATTACCATCATCAGAGCCCACATATACCAATCCAAAACGTAATGGCGATTCTTCAATTGTAGTAAGGGTTCCGTAAGGAATTTTACCTGCTTTTTTGCCATTGGTTAAATCGCCTGACATCGCAACAATCTCCTCCCCTTTTTTCAAGCTTCTAAAAAACTTATTCGCTCCATAATAAAAAATATCTTGTTGATGCTTACTTAAATGAATAGGAGTTTGCCAATTGTAACGCAACTTGGCTTCGCCCAAATCGTGCATTGGATGAATTAATTCGGCTTCATCTGCATTTTTCAAATTCCCTCTAAAATAGTACCCAAATTGAAAGCCGGTATATACGGTTTGGTGATCACGCGTATCAATTTGTACTTGCATCCCATCCCCATCACCAATAGGCTTCCAGCTATAGGCCTCCGGTTCGGGATCTTTTTTATCTTCTGCGAATGAAAACCCGAATTCGCTACCTGCTGCGCGAGATGCCCCCATCCAGGTACCATTATCTTGCAGTCCGCCATAAATATTGTAAGGAGTGGCATTATCGGTTGTGATATGATAAAATTGCCCTGCAGGTACGCTGGTAGCTTTAAACCAATGCTCACCATTATCATAGGTAATATTGCAGCCTCCGTCATTACCCGCTATCCAATGATCGTCGCGCTTAGGATTCATCCAACAGGTATGCCAATCGCCATGTGTATTGGATTTATCGGTTGCTTCAAAACTAACACCGCCATCCTTGCTCACAATTAAACTCGTACCAAATGTGATTACTTTATTTTCATTAATTGGCGACACATAAATTTTTCCAAAGTAATAGCCGTACGTACTAAAAACACGAATCGGTTTTTTATTTACTTTCTTCCAAGTGGCGCCTGCATCATCACTTCTATATACTTCACAGCCATGAATTCCACCATTTTGAAAACCATCATCGGCAATCAACCAATCATAAATAGCAGTGGGTTGTAATTTGTTCTGTTGAATCAATTCTCTAATACTGGCCGCAGAATATTTTTTAGGAAATCTATTCTTCAATAAAAAGCTATCAATTTTGGCATTATCCATTTGCTGCCATTGGCCAAAGGTTAGATTTTTAAAGTCATCCAACACATATTTAGATGTGTCGATTTTTTTTCGAGCCGTATCCGGTTTCAAGGTATTATTATCAACCACCGCATAAACAATTTTGGGATTGCCCTGAAAAATAGCAATACCGCATCTGCCCACCCCCTCACCGCTCGGAAAACCGCTATTGGCACCGGTTACCAATTTCCAAGTAGTTCCACCATCGTTTGATTTATAAATTCCGCTAGTTTTTCCGGCAGGCTCAAAATCCCAAGCACGACGCGTGCGATACCACATACAAGCATATAACTCATCCGGATTAGACAAATTGATATCCATCTCTACCGCACCGGTGTTTTCATCTACGGTTAAGGTTTGCTTCCAAGTTGCACCCCCATCCACTGTTTTGTAAACACCTCGCTCTTTATTGGAAGAATATAAATGTCCTAAAACTGCAACCCATGCAACTTCGGGCGCAGTTGGATGTACAATTATTTCACCGATATGATGACTTTCGGGCAAGCCGAGATATTTCCATGTCTTTCCATTATCGGTAGTTTTATAAACGCCGTTTCCACTATAACTGCTTCTGCTGCTATTTACCTCGCCTGTACCCACCCATATTGTGCGAGAAGGCCAATGCACGGCGATATCTCCGATAGAAATCACGTCTTCTTTATCAAAAATTGGCGAAAAACTTAGGCCATTGGTGGTTGTATGCCATAATCCGCCGGAGGCGTAAGCCACATAAAACTCGGTAGGATCATTGGGATTCACCTCAATGTCTACCACACGCCCATTCATTTGGGTTGGACCAACATTGCGATAATGCAAGTTTTTCAACAAACTGTTTTGTTCTAACAATTGTCTTTTTGCTAATCCTTTAACACGCTCTTCGGCGGTTGTAGGTTTTACTTGGGCTGCAACTGTTAAAAAGCTAAAACAAGTGCATAGGAACAAAAAACTTAATTTACTTTTGATAGACATCATGAATTAATAATTGGCAGGATGTAATGCAATTTCTTTTGGCTTAAAAATTGTAACTGCAGCACAGCCTTTGTTTAAAACATTCGATTATGAAAATTTCTTTTTTAAAAATACGGCAATTGTTTGTATTGCTGTTCGTACTATTTATTTTACCCGAAATTTCTTTCGGACAGTATAAAGATTTTCAATTATCGCCCAATGGCGATACCCTTAATGCAACCGATTTAAAAGGATTAAAACAAGGCAAATGGGTTAACTCCATTCCTGAAATTCGTGGAGAACCCGGTTATGAAGAAGAAGGCTATTTTAAAGACAATGAAAAAACCGGGCCTTGGAGAAAATACAATTTAAATGGCGACTTAATTGCCATGGAAAATTATAAAAAGGGCGGCAAGCATGGCATTCAGCAATACTATAGTTTTTTAGGCCATATTCAACGCGAAGAGGAATGGAAGGGTTATGACCCCGATTCTCCCTTTGACACCATCCCCATTTATGGTCAAAACAACAATGAAATTGTTGAATATCGTTTGGTTAAAGCGAATCAATACAGCGTACCTCACGGCGAATGGCGTTTTTATGATGCCAATGGCAGAGTGATAAATATTGAACGTTACGATAGAGGCCAATTGGTAAAAGATGCGGTTGCAAAAACCGTAATTGCTCCCACGGCAGACAAACCCAAAGAAAAAGTAAAAACCAAAGAAATTTTAGAGTACGAAAAAAAATACAGTAAAAAACAACGTGCACATATGGAGCGTGATGGAAAAACAGGTCTTTAATTGAAGCACGGTGGAAATGCTATTTTTTCTTAAATAATTCACAACTATGGCAAACCAACGTTCTTTTTTAAATTTTGGGAAACCATTGTTGGTTCTTAATATTTATGCAATATTTTTTATTTTGATTACTTCCTATACAAATGTTTATCAAATAAAATGGATGGGAATAATTTTTGAAATCCTGTGGCTTCCTACACTATTGGTAATACTAGCTACACCTGCTTTATCATTGTTTTTTTGGTTCAGAGAACGATTTAAATTAACCTCAATATTTTGCTACGTTTTTCTCCTTTCTTTGTTGTCATTGATACTCATCAAAGTATTGGTTAAAACACATTAAGTTCAATTAGGTTACTCCATAAAAAAAAGGTCGTAGTATGAACACTGCGACCTTTTTACATTTAAGAATTAGATATTAGTAGTAAAGCCAATCAATTACAATACCGGGTGTTATACCTAATAAAATAATTAAGATTGCAATAACCAATAAGCCAAATTTTAATCCTTTGGTAACCGATTCGGCAGGTAAAGTTGAAACATTGTTGTCGGCAGGTTCTTTGAAGAACATGGCTTGAATAACTCTAAAATAATAATACGCACTTACAGCAGCCATTAAAACGGCAAATACTACCAACCACATATGAGAACCGTTTCGAACAGCAGCTAGTAACATGTAAAATTTACCTTGGAAGCCTGCAGTTAATGGAATACCTGTTAAAGACAATAAACATACGGTAATATAAACTGCAATTTCGGGGTGTTGCTTACCCAATCCATTGAATCCGTCAATAGTATAGTCAGTCATACGCATCAAAACAGCAAAGATGCCGATGGTTGCTAAGCTATAGGCAATGGAATATAGAATTAGTCCTTCTTTAGCAAAATCATTCAATGCAAATATTGCAAATAGCATAAATCCGGCTTGGGCGATACTTGAATAAGCCAGCATGCGTTTAACGCTTTGTTGAAAAACTGCCGTGATATTGCCAATTAATAAAGTTGCTGCTGTAATTACGGCAATTAAAATTTGCCATTGTGGTTGAACCCGTCCAAAAGCGTTGTCAAATAATCTAATAAATGCCATAAAACCGGCTGCCTTTACAATAGTAGCCATAAACGATGTAAACACAGTAGGTGCGCCGTCATAAACATCCGGCGTCCAAAAATGAAACGGTGCAGCGGAAACCTTGAAGGAAAGCGCAATCATGGTAAATACTAAGCCAATAGCTAATAAGCCGGGCATCTTACCTTCACCTAAATTGATACTATCAATTAAAAAAGTTCCGTTGCTATTACCTCCGTAAAGGAAAGCAATACCCATAATCATGATGCCAGTACTAAAAGCACCCATCAAAAAGTATTTTAAAGAAGCCTCGTTGCTTTTTAGATTTCGTTTATCACTTCCCGTTAGGATGTATAAAGGAATGGACATGATTTCAACACCCAAGAATAGTGTAAGCAAGGAATTAAAACTTGCAGCAATTGAAACACCGCAAAGCACAAAGAAAATCAATGCGTAGTATTCAGAAACACTCTCTCCCACTTTATCCATTTCGCGACCGCTCAATAAAAAATAAAAGAGCGTTGCAATAAACATCAATGCCGTAAAGGTTAGGTTGAAGCTTTTAAAAACGAGCAAGCCTCTGGTATCAATATTGAAAATACTTTCTTCATTCACCAATTCAAGGATATTAACTCCCAATACTAATAGGATTCCGGCAATGGCCCAATAATGCACGGTGGATTTCGACTTGAACATCACGCCGCCAAACATCATGACGATTCCCCAAATTGCTGTAAATATTATCGCGTTCATATGAATGTGCCTGTGGCTAAATTTTTATTATTTATACCTTGTCATTAAAAATGCAACTGAATCTTTGGTAAGATCTATAAATGGTTGCGGGAATACCCCAATAATGAAAACAGCAGCAATTAATACCGTAAGTGCTAATTTTTCATTAAGACTAATATCTGTCATTTTTACCGTGATGGCATTGGTTTCGCCATACAGTACTTTTTGTAACATGTTTAATGTGTAAACAGCTGCTAAAATGATACTCACCCCTGCAACCGCCGTATACCAAACATTGAAGCGGAACAAGCCATTGAACATCATGAATTCACCTACAAACGCATTCGTTAACGGCAGTGCTATATTAGCAAATGCCATCACTACCAAAGCAATCGTTAGTGCCGGTGCTTTGTGGGCAATACCGCCCAATTCAGATAATTTACGAATACCTAATTGACGTTCGATTAATTCAATCACGATCCACATACCAATGATATTGATACCGTGGTTAAACATTTGAATCATCACACCTTCAAAAGCAATTTCTTGGCGGGTAAATAATGCCGCACTCATTAAGCCAATATGCGCAATGGAAGAGTAAGCCACCAAACGTTTTAAATCATCCTGACGAATGGCAACCAAACTAGCGTATACCACACCTACAATAGAAAGACCAATGGCAATATTATCAAACTTAATTACTGCTGCCGGAAACATGGGTAATACCCAACGTACAATACCAAACAATCCCATTTTAACCATGATACCACTCAACACCATTGTAACCGGTGTTGGCGATTGCTCATAAGCATCCGGCTGCCAAGTATGAAACGGAAAGATGGGCATCTTAATCGCAAAAGCAACAAAGAATAACCAAAATAACCACTGCTGATTGGCAGGAGATAATAAAGCCGTATGAAATTGAAAAATAGAAAAACTATGCTCGGCAGAAGCAGTTGCATTGGTTTTGAAATAAATAAATATGATTCCAATCAACATCAACAAAGAACCGGCGAAAGTGTAAACAAAGAATTTGAAAGTAGCTTGAATTCGCTTTTCGCCTCCCCAACGGCTACTCAAGAAGTAAACCGGAATTAAGGCTAACTCCCAGAAGAAATAAAACAATAAAGCATCGGTAGATAAAAACACACCCATCAAACCACATTGCGCCAATAACATTAAGCCATAAAAAGCATGCGGTGATTTGTAGGATTGATTGCGTGTAGCCAAGAAAATCAACGGAAAGGAAATACCGGTTAACAAGGTTAACAAACGCCCCATTCCATCAAAACTTACAGAAAAGCTGGCACCGATATAACGCAACCATTCGTAGTTAAACGTACGACCGCTTAGCGCCTCATTTTTACTGTAATAAACGCCCAGAATGGTTACGGCCATGGTAACCAAGGCAGCTAAGAAACTCCAATTTTTTACCCTTGTTTCGTCTTTAATAAAAAAGGCCAACAACCCTGTAATGAGGGGGATAAAAACCAATAAATGCGGGATGGTGATATAATTGCCGAACATTAATATGATTATTTACTAAGAAATTGAATAATAAAAAGAATAAGGATGCCCAATACCATCAATAGAATATAAGCACCCACTTGACCGCTTTGTAAGAAACGAATTTGACGCCCGCTATAATTAACCGCACGCCCTACACCATTTACAAAACCATCTATGATATTTTTCTCCACAACGTTGTTCAAAAATTTGGCAAAGTTGTTCAATGGTTTAACAATCACGGCATCATATAATTCATCTACATACCATTTGTTAGCAAGTACTTTAGCAAAGCCGGTTGGTTCTTCCATATTACGTTGGTATTTAGCAAATTTGCTCCAAGCAAATACCAAGGCAATTAAAGCACCGCCTACAGAAACCGCCATCAACAAATATTCTTGAGAATGACTCATTGCCTCATGTGTTTGATGCTGCAATGATTTAATAGCAACAGATGGTTCAAAAACCGGCGCTAAGAAGGCTTCTAAACGATGACCGCCATGTACAAATACTTCGGGAATGCCAATTAAACCACCACCAAAAGCAAGAATTGCCAAAATGATTAATGGGATGGTAATAGCAGCCGGACTTTCGTGCAAATGATGCTGTTGTTCATCTGTACCTCTAAAACTTCCTTGGAAGGTCATCGCATACAATCGGAACATATAGAATGCAGTCATTAATGCTCCTAAAACACCTAATCCCCAAAATACCGGATTGCTCTCAAATGCAGCAGCCAATATTTCATCCTTACTGAAGAACCCGGAGAAAGGCGGCATACCAGCAATCGCTAAACATCCTATTAAGAAAGTTGCATGTGTAGTGGGCATCGCTTTTTTCAAACCGCCCATATTGCGCATATCTTGTTCGCCATGCAATGCATGGATAACACTACCGGCACCCAGGAACAATAATGCCTTGAAGAAAGCATGCGTCATAACATGAAATACCGCGCCGGTGTATGCACCAACACCCAAACCTACAAACATATAACCCAATTGACTTACCGTTGAATAAGCCAATACTTTTTTAATATCATTTTGTTGAATGGCAATGGTAGCAGCCAATAATGCAGTAGCTAAACCAACAATGGTAATCACCAATTGCGTAATCGGCGCGCTAGTAAATAATACGTTACTTCTGGCAATCATATAAATACCGGCCGTTACCATGGTAGCAGCATGAATCAAAGCGCTCACCGGAGTTGGACCCGCCATCGCATCCGGTAACCAAGTATACAATGGAATTTGTGCACTTTTACCGGTAGCACCTACAAATAGTAATAAAGTGATGCCGGTATAATCAAATGCGGTAAATAGTTTTAAATTTTCAGCTGCAAATACAGTATTATAATCTGCTGATCCTACTTTAGCCAAAATCCAAAATACGGCTAACAAAAATCCTAGATCACCAATACGATTCATGATGAAGGCTTTCTTAGCAGCGTTATTATAATTGGTGTTTTTGAACCAGAATCCAATTAACAAATAAGAGCAAAGCCCTACTCCTTCCCAACCGATGAACATGATAATGAAGTTGCCCCCCATTACCAATAACAACATAGAGAATACAAATAGATTTAAATAAGAAAAATATTTGGCAAAATCTTTCGGCTCTTCATCATGCATGTAGGAAGTGGAGTAAACATGAATTAAAAAGCCAACTCCGGTTATAACCAATAAAAACAATGAGGTTAATTGATCAATTTTGAAATCAAAACCAATCACAAATGATTTTACATGGATAAAATCGAAATAATGAGCAACGTGCGTGTTGCCGCCTTTAACTTGCAGAAATACCCAAACACTCAATATAAAAGAAGCCAAGATAACTCCGCTTCCTATGATGCCGGACACTGATTTTGACAGTGATTTTCTTCCCAACCCGTTGATTAAAAAACCAAGCAAAGGTAAAAGGGGAATTAACCAAACTATTTGTAACGCATTGTTCATAACTACCTTACCGATTTAGCGGTGTTTGTTAAAATATTT
>JBJOQA010000196.1:0-19068 GCA_046050225.1 Bacteroidota bacterium
ATTTGATTAAATATACATTAGCCACCATGGCTACCACTAACTTGCTTAAAACTGCAGATACATTTTTAATTGGTAGCTTGATGGGGCCGGCTGCAGTTGCAAAATATGCGATCCCTTTAAAGCTTACCGAACTTTTCGAAATTCCTTTACGTAGTTTAAGTACCACAGCATTTCCCCAATTAGCCGCACATCATAATCAAAGAGATTATGCTGGTTTTAGAAATCATTTTATTCAGTTTTTATCTTGGGCTTACATTTTTTATATCCCTGCATTAATAGGTGCATTTGTTTTTGCACCTTATATTGTGTTAATAATTGGCGGACAACAATACGCCGATACAACCCCCATTTTTAGAGTGTTTATACTGTTTGGATTATTTCTTCCGGCTAATCGAATGACAGGTATCAGTTTAGATGCACTGCAATTGCCGGCAAAGAACTTTCAAAAAGTACTCATCATGGCCCTTATTAACATTTTTGGTGATTTTATTGCCATAAAATGGAGTAATCAGTTAGAGTGGGTGGCCTTTGTATCCGTAATAAATGCTGCCGCCGGCGCGATGATTGGCTGGTGGATGTTGCAACAATCAAAAATGCTTCCTAAAGGAAACTTACTGAAAGATGTTGCACAATATATTCAACACTTTATCCGCCAACTGTTAGTTCGATTTAAAATTTTGTCAAACGGGCAAATCAATAATGGAAGACAATCTATTTTATGACCAAACCTCTGATGGGTGGACTCGCCATTTATGGCTAGTGCCCGGTATTTTAGTGGCCATGTATTTTGGCTGGCTAATAGCCGGTGTGGGTATGACGATCGCCGGTTTATTTATTGCACTTCCGTTTATTGTTGGTTTTCTGTTTTTAGTATTCTATAAACCACGTGTTGGTTTTATCGCCTTCATTTTTTATTGCTTTTTAATGCCTACGCTGGGTAAGCATATTGCAGGGCCGCAATTTGGTTTAGGGGTAGATGCGTTACTAATTCTAACATGGTTAGGTGTTATTTTTCATAGAACCAAACGCTATCGTTTTAGGCATTTAAAGAACGATTTTGTTATGTTGGCCTTGGTTTGGTTTTTTATGACGGTAATGGAAATTGGAAATCCGGCTCGTCCAAATATACAAGGATGGGTTCAAGAAATGCGCTCGGCTACTTTGTATTGGATTTTAACCTTACCACTGGTGGTTTTAGTTTTTAATAAAAAATCCGACATCTATTTATTCTTAGATATTATTGTGCTCATGTCGCTGTTGGGCGCGTTGTGGGGAATTAAGCAATTGTATATCGGACCGGATGCTGCTGAGCAACGATGGTTAGATAATGGGGCAAAAAAAACGCATGTACTCTTCGGAAAATTAAGGGTGTTTAGTTACTATTCAGAAGCAGCTCAATTTGGCGCATCGCAGGCCCAATTAGCAATCATGTGTATTATTTTGGCCGTTGGGCCACATACCAAAGCGCGCAGAATTTGGTATGGCATTGCCGGTGCCTTTATTTTTTATGGAATGTTGATTTCCGGAACACGTGGCGCGATGGGTGGCCTTATTGGCGGAGGATTTATGTTTTTGGTGTTGAGCAAAAATATCCGCGTATTAATGATTGGCGGTATTATTGGAATGATGTTTTTGGGCGTTTTAAAGTATACAAAAATTGGTAACGATAATAATCAAATTAGAAGGATGCGATCTTCCTTAGATCCTAATGACGCAAGCTTGCAGGTAAGATTGATTAATCAACGAACCTTAAAAGCCCTTATGCATAATAAGCCGATAGGATATGGTGTTGGTACTATCGGCCAATGGGGCGTAACCTACAACAAACATATACCAATTGCCAATATTCCGCCCGATAGTTTATTTGTAAAAGTATGGGTGATGTATGGGCCGATCGGTATAATTATTTGGTTAGGAACCTTGTTTTATATCACCGGTAAATCTGCAGGAATTATCTGGAAAACCAGAGATCCCGTTTTACGCAATAGCTTGATTTCTTTGTGTTCAGGCGCTTTCGGCATTATCGTGTGCAGCTATGGAAATGAAGTGTTAAATGCTATGCCTTCTTCTTGTATCGTATATATTAGTTGGGGTTTATTAAGTATTAGCCATCGCTTTGATACCCCACGCGAACTTAAACCGGTTATCGCATGAAAAAGCCACTCATTTCAATTATCACCGTAAATTATAACCAACCTGAGGTTACTGCTGCCTTGCTAGAATCATTGAAGTTGCTTGATTATGATCAATGGGAAATGATTGTAGTTGATAATGCTTCGCCGAAGTATAATTCAGCTTATCTTAAAAAACAATATCCCTACATTAAGCATATTGTTTGCCCCGAAAATTTGGGCTTCGCCGGAGGTAATAATGTAGGGTTGCAATACGCCACAGGCGAATATGCTTTTTTTATAAATAACGATACGGAGGTAACCGCTAACCTTTTATCCAATCTGGTAAATTATATGCAAGCGCATCCCGAATGCGGCATGGCTTGCCCTAAAATAAAATACCATCATACACCCGATACAATTCAATATGCCGGTGCGGTTGGTTTACATCCCTTAACCAGTCGCAGTTATGATATCGGTTATTTAGAAAAAGATAACGGTCAATTTAATGATACCCGCAAAACCGATTTGCCAATGGGCGCTGCGATGCTGGTGCCGATGGCATTGATTCAAAAAGTTGGCCCTATGAGCGAAATGTTTTTCCTCTATTATGAAGAGTTAGATTGGGGCGCTCGAATTAAACATGCCGGCTATGAAATTCATTATGTAGGCACTACAGAAGTTTATCATAAAGAATCTTTAAGTACGGGCAAGAATTCAGTTTTAAAAACGTTCTACCTTTTTAGGAACCGCCTTTTGTTTATCAGAAGGAATTATCAACATATACGGTGGCTCATTGCTGCTTCCTTTTTTGTGTTCATTTCTACACCCGTGCATTTTGTGCGGCATTTAATGAAAAAAGAGTGGGGGCATAGCAAAGCCATTGTAAGGGCACTTTTCTGGAACCTGACCAATAAGCCATACATCGAACCGCAGGTTAATTCAGATTCGATAAAGCCCCGTTTGATTGCAGACCTATAAAAAACTAAGCCATGTTACAACAAGCCGCCTATTATCTCCAATTGGTGATACTCGGATTTATCACCCTGCAGGTAACTTACCTGTTTTTCTTTTCTGTTGTCGGAAAAATTCGCAGCAGAAAAAAGTATAATCCTGCAAAGTCTTTGCGACGCATACGCATTTTTATTCCCGGATATAAAGAAGATGCCGTTATCATCGCAAGTGCAAAATCTGCTGTTGCGCATAACTACCCGAATGATAAATTTGAAGTCGTTATTATTGCCGATCAGTTTTCGCCACAAACGCTTGCTACGTTACGTAGTATGCCATTAAAAGTGGTAGAAGTACAATTTGAAAAAAGTACCAAAGGCAAGGCCTTGCAAAAAGCAATTGAGGCAACACAGCACGATCCGGTAGATATTTTGTTAATCTTGGATGCCGATAATCAAATGGCGCCCGGTTTTTTACATGCTGTTAATAATGCTTTCGAAGCGGGTTATCGCGTTGTGCAAGGACATCGCACTGCGCAAAAAATGCAAACAGCTTTTGCTTATCTAGATGCCTGTACCGAAGAAATTAATAACCATATTTTTAGAAGAGGACATGTAGCCGCAGGATTGCCATCCGCATTAATTGGAAGTGGAATGGCATTCGAATGGCCTTTGTTTGTGGATTTGTTGAAAGATATTGGTGAAACTTCGGGTGAAGATAAAGAAGTAGAATTTAGAGTGGTACGTCAACGAATTGATGTGGCTTTTTTAGATGGCGAATATGTATACGACGAAAAAGTTGCGCGCAACGATGTATTTAGTAAACAAAGAAGTCGCTGGCTAGCTACGCAGGTTGAGTTTTTTGAAAAATATTTTATCGAAGGATGGATTTTATTATTGAAAGGCAATGTGGCATTTTTTAATAAGGTATTTCAAACCTATTTATTGCCGCGCGTAATGCTAGTGGCTGTAATGGGCGCATGGTTATTGTTTAGCTTGGTATTTGCACAGCAGTTTTTAATTTTTAGCATTGGATTAACCTTGGCATTGGTTTTTTCTTTGTTGTGGGGAATTCCATCGCGTTGGTATAATAAACAATTGTTGTCGGCAATTTTACAAATTCCCGGTGCCTTTTTATCAATGCTCACAGCCATGCTGCATATCGGAAAAGCGCGAAAGCAATTTATTCATACACCACATGGCGAACATGTAGCTAAATAATCAAATATGCCTTGGGATATAATCTTGCCTTGTATTTCAATAGCCTGTTATGTAGGCTTTAAATACGGCTTACGAGTAAAAGATCGTAAATATTTTAATCGCGATTGGAAGGATGATGGAACACATTATGTTTAGCCCAAGAATCTTATAAATAGAATGATATGTTATCACGTCAGCAATTTGAATCTTTACCGATATTTATAACCACCATGTCGCGATGGGATGGAGATGTGTCTTCAGCCTCTTTATCGTTGGCTAAAGTTTTAAGTC
This sequence comes from Bacteroidota bacterium, assembly GCA_046050225.1. GTDB lineage: Bacteria > Bacteroidota > Bacteroidia > Chitinophagales > Chitinophagaceae > Ferruginibacter. The sequence continues at coordinate 4,553 of JBJOQA010000196.1, forward strand.
GAACTAATACCGTATACTATATCGATTATCCATATTCTTGGGCAGATGTTTGGCGTGAACGTAAAAAAGAAACAGTAAAAAAAAGAATGCCCGCTTTGCTATGGGGCAAAAATATCTTAACAAAAGTGCCGGGTTTACCCGAAACTTTTATAGGAGCAACTCCACCTCCGGTATTACCCATTTACTCAATGCCACCGGGTAGTTTGTATAATTTTTGCAGCAATTATAATAACAAGAAATTAGCGGGCATGATTAAACGAATTGCAAAAGAAAATGGGCTAAAAAATTTTATTCTACTCAACTCATTTAATCCGTTGTATTTATCGGATGTTGAAAAATATGTACAACCAACTTTGAGTGTGTATCATAGCAGAGATGCCATTGAAGAAGTTCCGGGGCATGGATTGTATCGCGAAAATGAATGTGTGCAGCATTACGATTTGGCAATGGCCACAGCCAAACAATTATGCGGAAATATTGCAGCCAGAAACAATAAAAATGTAGCTTATTTTCCTAATGGAGGAGATATTCAATTGTTTAAAACAGCAATTGAACAAACACTAGAAAAGCCTGCAGATATCGCTTCAATAAAAACGCCCATTATCGGGTATACCGGTGCAGTTTGTCAACGAATAGATTATGATTTGTTGGTGAAAATTGCGAATGCCAATCAAGATAAAACGATTGTAATGGTGGGGCCAAGATTAGATAAACAGTTTACGGATATCAATTTGGATGCAATTTCAAATATTGTTTTTACAGGACCTAAAAAGATTACCCAATTGCCTGCCTATCTGCAATACTTTGATTGCACGATTATACCGTTTGCAAAAACTAATTTAACAGGCGGAATTTATCCGTTAAAGATCAATGAATATTTAGGCGCAGGTAAAGCCGTAGTAACGACCAATTTTAGTGAAGATATTGCTTCGTTTAAAGAACATGTTTTTATGGCGGATAATCATGAAGAGTTTTTACAGCTTATTGCAAGCGCTATAGAAAAGAATGATGCCGAAGTAAAACAAAAACGCTTGGCTGCCGCCGCTGCAAATTCTTGGGAAAATCGCATGAAATTATTCTGGGATTTAACCTGGGAAGCCTATCAAACAAAAAAAGGCGCATAATTATTTAATGTAACGATCATGCCAACAACTCATCAAACTGCCAATAAAAAATTAATCATTGAAGCACAACGTTTGTTTCGGAAGCAAAAACACGGAATGGATGTTGTTGCGCTTGAAATATTGCAACGGTTAAAAAATATTGAAACCAATTATCAAAAAGAAGTGGTTATAAAAGAAGATGAGGATACTTGTTTACAAACTACACCTGCATTAAACGTTAAAACCTTACCGGCTGCATTTTACCCTTTGTGGGAGCAGCGATTTCTGTCTAAATATGCGGATAGTCAACCCAATGCCTATTTACATTGTACAGGCAATACCGCACCGCTTTGGGGCAAAACGCCGCTTATTGTTACCATTCATGATCTAATTTTTTTAGAAGAAAATTATTTGCTTAAAAAAGACGGGGGTAGCTTATACCAACGGTTTGGCAATGTTTATAGAAGTTTGGTTGTGCCCCGTGTTGCAAAAAAAGCGGCTCACGTAATAACGGTTTCAAATTTTCAAAGAGAATTAATTATTAAACGATTAAAACTGTCACCTTCCAAAGTATCGGTAGTTTATAACGGTGCGGATGAACGTTTTTTTAAACTGGCTGATGATGCCACCAAAAAGCGGGTGCTTGCAAAATATGGAATTAATGATTTCGCCTATATTTTCTTTTTGGCCAATACCGAACCTCGAAAAAACACCGATGGTGTGATAAAGGCCTTTGCGGATATGTGTAGACGTTATCCTTCATTTTCTCATCAATTGGTTATAAAAGGACTTTCTGAAGCCCAACTCGCTGATAAAATTGAAAGCCTTGGTGCAGCCGATTGTAAACAACGCTTTCATCGCGTAGGATACATTGATTACGACGATTTACCCATTTTATACCAAGGGGCAGATTTATTATGGTTTCCTTCTTTTACCGAAGGTTTTGGATTACCCATTGTAGAAGCGATGGCCGGCGGAACTCCGGTTATTACATCTAATGTAAGTGTAATGCCCGAAATAGCCGGCGAAGCTGCATTATATGTTGATCCTACAAAACCCTATCAATTGGTAGAAAGAACCATGGAGCTTTTTAGTCATCCCACATTGCAAAAACAATTGGTTGAAAATGGCTTCAAACAAGCCGCCAAATTTACTTGGGTAGATTCGGTAAATCAATTGTTGAAAGTATACCAGCAAGTATTATCCAAATAAATTGCTTCGTAGTTCTACTACAAAAAACTTCGCTGCACAATTGCATCTTCGCAGAAATAATTGAATAAAATATTCGTTTACAACGAGATAGATCAAGTCTTCGGCTAAGCCGATACTATTAAGCCATCATAAAAAGCTTCCTTATGTCAAAAGCAGCCCATAAACAACTGCCTAACTTAGATGCGGTGCGTGCACTTGCAGCTCTCATCGTTGTTGTATCTCATATTGAATTACAAAAGAAAGAATTAGGACTTTCCAATATTCGCGAAGTGGTTAAAAATTTTGGTTCTATTGGGGTAACCATCTTTTTTGTATTGAGCGGATTTTTAATCACCTATTTATTATTTAAAGAACACGCTTCTAAATCAAAAATTGGGATTAAGAGTTTTTACTTTAGAAGGATATTGCGTATTTGGCCCTTGTATTTTGTAGTGCTGCTTTTTGGTGTGTTGGTTTACCCACGAGGCGTTGATAGCACAGGTATTGTATTGAGCGTTTTCTTTTTGCCGAATATCGCTTTCATGTTAGAAAAATTGCCGGGGTTAATCGATCCAATTTGGTCGCTTGGGGTAGAAGAACAGTTTTACATGTTTCACCCGCATTTCTTCCGTCAATTAAAAATCAAAAACATTTTTAACACGCTTATTGGCATGTTTGTATTCTTTTATGCATTAAAATTTGCCGCTAGTTTCTTTCATTGGGAAATGGTATCAAAGGTGATGTATAAAGCTCGTTTCGATTGTATGATGTTGGGTGGTATCACCAGTATGTGGATTGTAAACTATTTACACGGAGAAGAGCATTTCAAAACAATCATTCGTCCAAATTTTGCATTTGCAAAACCGTTTCAAATTGCATTATTTAGTTTCTATGTGATTTATTTGGTGGCCGCAGTATATAAGGCTTCTTTATATAACGATCAGTTTCTGTCGATCTTAACTGCTGCAGTCTTGGCTAACTTAGCCTTCAATCCTAACTGTGTAGTTAGTTTAGAAAATAGGTTCTTAATTTTTATAGGTAAGATATCCTTCGGTTTATACTTATTGCATAAGTTTCCGGTTGAATTAATGATTAGAAGCACGCAATGGCTTGGTATTGAAAAAATTGCGTATCAAAATATCTTTATCTATAGTGGCTCGTTGGTATTGGCAATACTGTTAGCCTATTTGAGCTTCCATTATTATGAAGCATATTTCTTAAAGTTAAAGGATAAAAAATATGCGGTGAAAGCGAGTAAATCTGAGGATTAAGACGCAACAAAATTTTTAGTCAAAGGCCAACATTGTTTTTGCAATGTTGGCCTTTCTGTTGAATACATCGATGAAAAAAGAGGCAATGCATTTGAAATGGTAAAAACGGTGCATAAAAAAGCATCGGTTTATGGCCGATGCTTTGCTATTGTTAAGGTAAATTAAGCTTTATACTTTTTCCCATTGTTGGGTAACAGGATTATATTGTTTGATTACCCTTGCCGGGTTGCCAACAGCGATGCTAAAAGGAGGAATACTTTTGGTAACCACCGCTCCGGCTGCAACTACACTATGCTTGCCAATGGTTACACCGGCTGTTAAAACAGCATTGGCACCAATCCAACAGTCATCTTCCACCTGAATAGTGGCCACGGTTTCGCCTTGTAAATAAATAGGTGTATGTATATCGGTATAATTATGATTTAAACCACTCATTACAATGTTTTGTGCCAAAATAACATTGTTACCAATGGTAACCGGTCCAATGATGGTGTTGCCAATACCAATTCGAGTATTGTTACCAATATGAACCGCACCTACACCATTATTTACGGTTGCAAAATCTTCTACGGTGCTATAATCGCCCATACTAAAGGGTTGAAAGGGTAGTACATCCATTCTTGTTCGCCTGCAAATGGTTACGCCTTTTCCCTTTTGATGATAAAATGGATTAACAAACCATTTTACCCAAGTGCGAGGTCTTGCCTGATGTTTAGGAATTAAACACCAATGCACAAATTTTTTAAGAGAAGGATTGCTTTTAATTGTGTGAACTATTGACATGGCTTTAATTTTACCTTCTAAAAATGTATTTCTTTAAGCGAAGCTTCAATGCTTTTTGAATGCCGCCATCTAGTTGAATGCGGCGATCACTCGTCCATACACAAGCGCTTTTATCATAAACTGCTAAGTTCTTACCTCCGGCTTCTTGCAAGCGTAGCGCCATCATGCCATCTTCTGTAGCATTTGTTTCAATTACACCGGCCGAACCTCTAAAAGTGCGTTGTGTTTCTATTTCGTAACCATTTACATCAATTCCTTTCTGACGTACAAAGCCGGTATTAAAACCCAATGTGTTTAAAAAGGGCTGGTGTTTTTCTTTTCTACGAATAATGATACTACTCATTAACTCGTACAGTGCATATTGCCATCTGGGGCTGTTATCACTTGGTAAAAAGGAGTAAGTGCCATGTACGCAATAAACAGGCGTATTTTCGCCGTCTATCATTGTTTTGGTCATTGCTGTTATCCATCCCGCAGGGTAAAGTGTATCACTATCTCCGGTAAGAATATATTTCCCTTTGGCATGATGCAGGCCACAAGTGCGTGCATTACCCACCCCTTGTTTGGTTTCCAAAATGGTTTTAATACCTAAAGATTGCAATAGCGCTGAAGTACCATCGGTTGAATTATTGTCAATTATTAATAATTCAGTGGGGTACTGGGTATTTGAATTTGCCAAAGAATGCAGCGTGTGCAGTATCCCTTCTTCTTCATTCCATGCCGGAATTACTACACTCACAATGGGGGCTTCTACACGAAATTTTGCCAATTTGTTTTTAAGATCGGCGATCTCGTTTGCTGAATATTCGCTTATTTTAAGCGGTTTCTTAAGGATGGAAGCTACCCAAGTTGGTAAGGTAAAATCAATCATAAGACAATAGTTTAGTTTGGTTTTGAGGAGGTTGTTATTTTCTTAACGGTTACAAGCACTAAAAATTGCAACTTCAAATAAATTTCAAGCCGCTCTTCCAACATTTAATAATTGATAACACACAATTTTTACTAAACCTTGTCGTTTTAGCCATTAGCATACTTGTTTTTTTGTAAAAATATAACTACAAAATTTCATGTGTTGCTTTAATAAGCCATAAAACCACTCCCAATGTCAACGTTAGAAACGATCTTCTGGATTTCGTTTGTTATCGTTTTTTATGCATTTCTGGGGTACGGTATTTTACTGTACATCCTGATTTTGTTTAAAAGGATAGCCGGATCTAAGAAAAAAAATGAAACAACTGATTTTGAGCCACCGGTAACACTGGTGATTCCGTGTTTTAATGAGGCAGATATAATGCCCGAAAAGATAGAAAACTGTAATCAACTAGATTATCCTAAGGATAAACTAAGATTGGTTTTTATTACGGATGGTTCTACCGACAATTCATTGGAAGTGTTAGGTAAATATCCTTATATAAAAGTGCTACACGAAAATAGGAGGGCAGGTAAAACAGCCGCCGAAAATCGTAGCATGAAATATGTAGAAACACCGGTTGTAATATTTAGTGATGCCAATACCATGCTAAATACGGCTGCCGTGAAAAATATCGTTCGCCATTTTGCTGACGAAAAAGTGGGATGTGTTTCTGGGGAGAAACGCATTTTAACAGATAGCAGCGATACGGCAAGCGCAGCAGGAGAAGGTATTTATTGGAAATATGAATCCTTGTTAAAAAAATGGGATTCGGAATTGTATAGTGCAGTAGGGGCCGCAGGCGAATTGGTGGCATTTCGTACTTCACTGTATAATGATTTGCCGGAAGATACCTTGCTGGATGACTTTATGCAATCCATGCAAATTGCTGCTGCAGGATATAAGATTGTGTACGAACCCGAAGCCTTTGCTGCCGAAACAGCTTCTACTTCCGTTTCAGAAGAACTAAAACGAAAAGTTAGAATTTGCGCAGGCGGATGGCAATCTATTAAAAGATTATCGGGACAGTTGCACTTTACAAAACAACCATTACTGTTCTTCCAATATCTGTCACATCGGGTGTTGCGTTGGACGGTAACGCCATTTTTAATGATAGCCATGCTCATTATCAATGTGTTTCTGGCATTAAATGGCACGATTTTTTATCAAGGTTTGTTGGCTGCACAAATTTTGTTTTATGCCGCTGCCTGGGTAGGATATGTTTTAGAAAATAGAAAAGTTCGTTTTAAACCAGTTTTTATACCCTATTATTTCTGTGTGATGAATTATGCGGTATTGGCCGGTTTAAAAAGGTTTTTATCCGGACAACAGAAAGCCACCTGGGATAAAGCCCAACGAAAAGTGGCAGTTGTTCATTAAGATTGTTTGTTTACCAATCAATGTAACCCATTGATGTTAGCGCAAGCTAACCCCATTGAAATCCAATAAGATGAAATACAAGAATTACATCGGCGTTTTAAAGTACACCCTGCTCGGATTATTACTAGGTTTGATGCTAGTAGTAAATGGTGTGCTATTAAATTACCAAGGTGGCTTTAAAGGCCCTTGGTTCCATATATTTGAATTCTCGCCGGATTTTGCAGTAATAATATTATCGCCGATTATTTTAAGCTTGCTATTTTGTTATATCGGGGTTCGCCGTGAGCAATTGGTAATGTTCAATGAACAAATCAAGGATAATTTAACCCAAGAACAGAAAATAAGCTCTGCTGCCGATAAACAAATAAAATTATTGGCAAAAGTGATTTCTCAAATTAATGAAGCGGTTATCATTTCAGATGTAAATGGAAGCGTGCAATGGGTAAATGACGGTTTTACCAAAATTACCGGCTATTCCATGGATGAAATTTTGGGTAAAAAACCCGGAACCATCTTGCATGGTGCTCAAACCGATAAAGATGTTGCACGTAGAATTGAGGAAAAAATGAGCAGAGGGGAAGAATTGGTAGAAGAATTATTAAAATATCGTAAAAACGGAACCACTTTCTGGGTTCGTTCCAGCATTAAGCCTATTTATAACGAAGAGGGTATAATGACGAATTATATCTCCATCGAAAACGATATTACCGTTCGCAAAGAAAAAGAAATGGCCATCGAATCCTTATACAAGGAAGTTGCAGATTATAAATTTGCATTAGATCAATCGGCTATTGTAATTATTTTCAATACTACCGGTAAAATTGTTCACGCCAATAGAAAATTCTGTGAAATTAGTGGCCTCGAACAAGAACAAATAATTGGTAACGATTATCGTTCAATCAGCTTGAGTATGCGCGATCGTTCGGTTTTAACCCCCATCTGGGATACGATCAGCAAAGGTAAAATTTGGAGAGGCGAGTTGATTAACCGGAGTAATAACGGTAGATCTTATTGGACGGAAACCACCATTGTTCCGTTGTTGAATGCTGATGGAAAGCCAAAGCAGTTCTTAGCAATTCAAAATGATATTACCGAACGTAAAGAACTTGAAAATCAAATTGTAACCAGTAAAAACAAATTGGAACAAGCAATGAAAATTGCCCAATTTGGTGCATGGGAAATAGATTCTTTAAACGAAAGAATTTACCTGTCAAAAGAATTACGCGATATCTTGAAATTGAAAGACGGTCAAGATATGCAGTTGTCTGAATTCTTCCATAATATCCATAACGATGATGTGCATTATGTAAAGCAACAATTAGAATTGGTTGCCGAAAATATGGTGCAGTCAGAAATTGAGTATCGTTATTGGGTAGATGGTCAGTTGCGTTATTTAAACTCCAATATCGCGCCGCGCTTAAATGAAAGCAAGCAAATGGTTGGTGCATTTGGTACGGTTAAAGATATCACGCAACGGAAGATTACCGAATTGGCGTTGAAGAAAAGCGAAGAAGAAAAAGCAGTTGTATTAGACAATGCGCAAACCTTAATTTGCTTGCATGACCTTAAAGGAAATATCATTGATGTTAATGCTGCCGGTCAAAAAATGAGCGGATTCGCTAAAGAAGAGGTGATAGGGATGAATCTTCGTTTGTTGGTGGCACCTGAATTTGGAGGAAAATTTGATGAATACTTAGAAGAAATTACTGCTAATAGAAAAGCAAACGGTTCTTTGCAAATCATAACCAAAGAAGGCAAGAAACGCGTATGGTTATATCAAAACTCGGTATATGAAAATAATGGAAATACGCCGTATGTAATTGCAAGTGCGATCGATATCACCGAATCGGTAAAAGCTCAAAATGAAATTGAAAAACAACAACAGTTCATTCGTCAAATTATCGACAATAGTCCGAATGTAATTTTTGTACTAAATGAACAACGTCAAGTTATTCTTGCAAATAAAACATTTGCAGATTACTATGCATATAATAATCGCGAATTGCCGTTGGCGGATGCTTTGAGCAAAGGAAAAGAAGATATATTCTTGGGCGATGTAAGCGAGATGCTGGAATTGGAAGAAGGAGAAATGATTCGGATGGAAGGTAGTATGGCTTTGCTGGATGATGCCGACAATATGAGCTGGTTTAGCATCGTTAAAAAATGCTTTAAAGAAAAAACCGGTAAAAAGTATGTGCTATGCTTCGGTATGGATATTACTAGCCGTTACCAGGTAGAAAGCGACTTAATTGCTGCTAACGAATTGGTAGAACGCAGTTTAAAAGTGAAAGATCAGTTCATCTCCAATATGAGTCACGAAATTCGTACGCCTTTAAATGCGGTGATCGGATTTACTGATTTGTTAGCAGATACCCAATTAAATAAAGAACAGGCCGATTATATCAATATCGTTAAAACGGCTTCGCAAAACCTATTGGCGCTGATTAATAATATCTTGGATCTTTCAAAAATAGAATCAGGAAATCTGGCACTCGAAAATCAACCGATTGATATTCGTCAGATTATTATTGATGCCACTAAAATCATGGAGCAAAAAGCACGTACCAAAGGTATTGCTATCATGACCAATTTTGTTTCGGCATTGCCTTCAAAAGTAATGGGCGATCAATTGAGATTATCACAAATATTGTTTAATCTGATTGGTAATGCAGTGAAATTTACAGATGAGGGTTATGTAGAAATTATTTGTAAAACTGTTAAGGGCTCCGACGATAGCAAGCACTATATTTCCTTCTCTGTAAAAGATACAGGCATAGGTGTGCCGCTTGAAAAGCAAACAGCCATTTTTGAAAGATTTACGCAAGCAAATGTAGATACCCAGCGCCTTTACGGTGGAACCGGCCTTGGTTTAAATATCGCCAAGAGTATTGTGGATATGCATGGCGGAACTTTATCGATGGAAAGTACGCCGGGTAAAGGAACGACCTTCCATTTTATTCTAAGTTTCAAGAAATATGAAGAATCCAATGATTTAGTGGAAGTGAAGTCTATTGACGGCGAAAGGATTTTGGCTATTAATCAAGAAAATCCAATTAGTGTTTTGTTAGCAGAAGATAATATGATCAATGCCATGCTGGCGATGCAAGTTTTGAATAATGGTGGCTTTATGGTAGAGCATGTTACCAATGGTGTATTGGCTTACGAAGCTGTTCAAAACAAAAAGTATGATGTTGTACTGATGGATATTCAAATGCCCGTATTAAATGGTATTGAAGCTACAAAACGTATTCGCTCATTAGATACCGATGCTGCTAAGTTGCCAATTGTGGCCATGACGGCGCATAGCTTATATGGCGAAATGCAAAATTGTTTCAATGCAGGCATGACCGGCTATGTTTCTAAGCCATTTAAACCCGAAAGTTTGTTTACGGCAATCATTGATTCAATTAAAGCGCAGAGTGAGAATAGAGTATTACTGCCCAATTTGTAAAATGTTGGTTTTGAAAACAGCGAGATTTTTTACAGTAGGTAGTATTATTTATGAATAAAAAATGCAATAAAAATGACATAAAGACGTTTTCCTTTTAGCCATACCCCTTTAAAAAAGTACACCTATGAACTACGAAGAGACCATCACCATTGATCTCACTTATCTGCATACCGTAACCGGTGGCGATAAAGATTTTGAGAAAACCTTACTCCAAGGTGCTATTCAAGATATTCAATTGCGAATTGATAATCTTGAAAAAGCATGGAATGAACAAGATGCACAAAGCGTAAAATGCAATGCGCATAGTTTAAAGTCACTCACTGCAATAGCAGGATTACCACAAATTGAAAAATGGAGCAAGACGCTAGATCAGATTTTTTCTGATGGTGTTTTTCATTACAATACATCAGAGCCATTCAATAATTTAATATCGGGTTGGACTACCGCAAAGCCCAAATTAAATGAGGTAATTTCTTCTTATTAATTTTTAAGAATTTAACAGGTAAAATAGCAATGCCATCGGAAACGATGGCATTTAGCATTGAACGCTGGTTGTTAACTTTATAGAAAGCGCTTTTATATTTTTGAGCTTTTTAGTTTTACTTTTTGGTAGCCGCTGCAACAGGTTTAAATGATGCTGCAACGTTATCTTGAAAAGCTCTGCTTTGGGTAATTGCAATATTGAAATCGTTTAGCCATTTTTGCAATTGAAGGTTTTGGTCAGCCGTTAAATCATTAAAAAAATAGGCAACTTCTATAGTTTGCAAATCAATTAATTGCGCATAGATAGCCTTTGTTAATACAAAACTGGTACTTCCTCCTTTTGTACCAATATGATGATATATTTTTTGATTGGCGGGGTTTTCCATTAAGGATTCAAGCACTTCGGCCAAAACTCCGTAGCTATTTTCGTCAAGATATTTACGTTTATTAAGTATGGTGCAAATTTGCACATAATCTTTAACGGTACTAGCCGGAAGTCGGTCACTCCATTTTTTTTGCATATTCAAACTCAAATCGGCTAATTTGAATCTGTTTTTTAAAATCGTATCGTATTTTAAGGCTTTATGTATTTCAAAACTAGTTTTACAATAGGCTTCTTCTGTTAAATCATCGATAGCTCGTAATATTTTCTTCTCGCTAGATTTTTTAGGATTTTGGTATAAAAACAAGCTAGAAACAAAAGGAAATAGAGCTGTGTGTTGTTGCAAACCAAATAGCTTGATGTTGTTGTTGATGTTATCAAGACCTAACAAATCCATTAAGTATTCGGTATTGGCATTGCTACTAAATTGAATCATGCCTCTAGCAACATGAATTAAAGCAACACTGTCATTTTTTACCAAATTATTTTTCTTTATTTGTTGCAACCAAGCATTATGCGCTCCGCCATCCGTAAAGGGTAAATAGTATCGGTCTAAATCAGCCAAAGCAACCATCGAATCACCTTCAATTATATCATTCCCCGCTTGCTTTGCAAATTCAATGGCCACCATAATTTTGCAGGTACTTGCCAAAGGCATCGACACTGATTCATTTAATTTGGCTAATACAGTATCATTTCTTTTTAAGAATATAGCACTGTTGCTTGGGTGTTCTTTGATAAATTGAAGCACAGAATCGGCTCCTGCAGGATATTGAGCATGGGCAGTGGTACAGGTTAATGCTAAAACAAGTAACAGGAAGCCAAGCCGAAAATTTGTTTTTGTTAAAGGCATAGCAATCGTTTTACGTGTACAAGTGTACGTTAGAATTTGTTTTTCCACATCATGCTTTCAACAGGGCGGTTGTGCTGGCCGCTATATTTGGCGTTTTTCTTTTGATTGTATTTAATTTCAATTTCACCATCTACAGGAAAATATATTAATTGCCCAATCGGCATTCCTGCATAAACCCGAACCGGTTGTTTCACAGATATTTCTAAAGTCCAATTGCCACAAAAGCCAACATCACCTTTACCTGCAGTTGCATGAATATCGATTCCTAGCCTGCCAGTAGAACTTTTGCCCTCCAAAAAGGGTACATGTGCATGGGTTTCGGTATATTCCTCGGTTACGCCTAAATAAAAAACATGGGGAAGCAAAACAATCCCTTCTTCCGGAATTTCAAAATGTTCAATCTCGTTATGCTTTTTGGCATCTAATTCATGATTTTTGTAAGTAGCCAAATATTTGCCTAAATGCACATCGTAGCTATTGCTGCCTAAACAATCTCGGTCGTATGGGACAATCTTAATTGTACCTTTTTCCATTTCTTCTAAAATTCTGCTATCACTCAGTATCATAATTATTTAGTAGTTAGTTGTTTTAAGGATTGCTTTAAAAGCAAAAAATCATTCTAATTCGCTTTACTTTGTAAATGTAGAAATTCAATTCGTAATTTAAATTTTACTTTCGGCCTGATGCCTTTGGTTTATCAACAAAATATTAACGCTACCACTAAGCTCGCACTTTGGCATATCACCGAAACGGAGGCATTTTTTACTGAGCGGGTTTCGGTACACCGTGCTATCGCGCATCCGCACAAGCGTTTGCAGCATTTGGCCGGCAGGTGGTTGTTGCAAGCGCTCTTTCCTGAATTTCCATATGATCAAATTTTGATTGCGGATACGCGTCGCCCATTTATTCAGGACGAAGCCTATCATTTTTCTATTTCACATAGTGGCGATTATGCAGCCGTTTTAGTGAGTACGACTCAACGCACCGGCGTTGATGTGGAAGTGGTGGGAGAGAAGGTGAAAAAGGTTTTGCATAAGTTTTTGCATCCCGAAGAAATGAACCTATTCACTTCACTTATTGAGGAGCATGAACTGCCTGATATTATTTTTTATACTGCTGCATGGAGTATTAAAGAAGCACTATACAAATGGAATGCTGAAGCCGAAGTTGAATTTTCGGATCAATTACGCATTCGGTCTTTGCTTTGGCAAGATCAATTTGCGCTTGCCAATTGCGAAATCGTTAAGGCAGATAAAGTAACGCCGCTTAAGGTAGAAATTTATTGGCGGCAAGATTATTGTTTATCATGGGTTACCGCATAAAAAAAGCAACTTTAAAAGTTGCTTTTTTTATGCGATGAAGTTTTAATCTAGTGAAATTGGGTAATCAAAAAGCGCATCATAACCCGGATAGAAACCGGTAATGGTAATGCTTTTAGCAGTGCCAATCGCTCTTACAAAATCATCTGAAGTTTTAATTTCGGTATCATTCACTTTTACAATGATAAAGCCATCCCGCATGCGGGTTTGATCTTTTAAAGCACCATCATTAATCTTTCTTACTACCACACCGCCCGGTACACCATATTCTTTAGCTTTTTTAGTGTCTAGGCTTGCAATATCTGCCCCTAGTTTTACTAATACACTGTTATCTTGTTTTACAATATCAAAATTGCCAATTTTGTTTTTCAAGGTAGTTGTTACTGTTGCGTCCTTCCCATTTCTACTATACAAAACCGTTACTTTATCACCCGGTTTAAAACGCGTAATTAACTCTTGTAATTCTGATGGGATAGTTATCGCCGTTCCATTTACACTTTTAATAATATCTCCTTTTTTAAGGCCGGCATCAAATGCGGCACTATTGGATAACACTTCGGTAATAACCAAACCTTCGCCTACAAACTTGATATTAAATTTGGCTTTGTATTCTTCCGTAATATCGTTGGTGTTAGCAGTTGTTACGCCCAAGTAGCCACGTTGTACATTGCCGTATTTTATTAAATCATCAACCACTTTCTTAACAATATTTACCGGAATGGCGTAAGAATAGCCGGAGTAGTAGCCGGTTGGTGAAGCGATAGCCGAATTAATACCAATTAATAAACCATTGGTATTGATTAATGCACCGCCACTATTTCCTTGGTTAACTGCAGCGTCGGTTTGAATAAACGATTCCACGGCAGTATTGGTTTGCGTATTACGATTTAAACCTAAAGTGCGTGCTTTTGCGCTTACAATACCGGCTGTTACAGTAGTTTCTAAGTTTAAAGGATAGCCTATAGCTAACACCCATTGTCCAATTTTTACTTCGTCTGAATTGCCATAAAGTAAAAACGGTAAACCTGCGGCCTCAATTTTAATAACGGCTAAATCATACGCCGGATCTGTGCCAATTACTTTCGCAGTATAACTTTTTTTATTATTCAGTGTAACGGTTAACTCATCAGCATTTTCTACCACATGATTATTGGTTACAATGTATCCGTCTTCGCTAATGATTACGCCTGACCCCGATGCGCGTTGTTCAGGAATATAGGTGTTTCGATTACCAAAAAATTGATTGAAAATATCATCGTCAAAAAAATCATTAAATGGGTTCGACGGACGCTGCTGCCTTGGTAAACTATTGCTTACTTGCTTTGCGTTGGTTTTTGTTTTGATATGCACAACCGCAGGTAAAGCTGATGCCGATGGTTGCGTAAAATCT
>JBJOQA010000197.1:0-18215 GCA_046050225.1 Bacteroidota bacterium
TGCAATATCAACCGCAGGCTCCCGAAATTGATTCAACCGAAGCAGATTTTGTTACAAATGCACTCAGCAAATTTGTAATGAATGTAACGGCTTTGAATAACTATTTGGATTGTCCGTTAGGCTTCTATTACAAAAATTTAATTCGCATCCCTACCGGAAAAAGCGAAGCAACCGAATTTGGTAGCGCTATTCACCATGCACTTGAAAAATTATTTGGTCACCTTTTGAGCCAAACGGGCAACAAACAATTTGCAGGCGTTGATCAACTATTAAAAGATTTTGATTGGTACATGGAGCGCCACCAAGAGCATTTTACACCCGAAGGATATAGCCGTAGGTTAGAATATGGCCATGAAGTGCTTACGAATTATTATTTACAATATGTTGCGAGTTGGAATAAGATTGTAGCAGTAGAACGCAATATCAAAGCAGTTGTGATGAACGACATTCCCCTAAAAGGGAAATTAGATAAATTAGAATTTGACGGAAATAATGTAAACGTTGTGGATTATAAAAGCGGGGATATCGATAAAGCATTAGAAAAAATGAAAGGCCCCAACGATAAAAACCCCAACGGCGGCGGATATTGGCGTCAAGCTGTTTTTTACAAAATATTGATCGACCACTATGATCAAAAAAATTGGAATGTAGTAAGTACCGAATTTGATTATGTAGAACCCGACAAACAGAAGCGCTACCGCAAAGAAAAAATCGTTATCAGTCCTGCTGATATTGAAACCGTGAAGCAGCAAATTAAAACAGTTTGGGAGCGTATTCAAGCACGCGACTTTTATACCGGTTGTGGTAAAGAAGACTGTCATTGGTGTAATTTTGTAAAAGAAAATAATATTGCCGTGGCACTGCACGATTTAAGCGATCAAGAAACCGAACCTAATATTTAATGCTTTTTTAAGTATCCCTATTTACTGTTTACAAATTAAACCCAGTAAGTTTGCCAACGAACAACCCATTTCAATGAAACTGTTTTCCATTTTTAAACTTGTGCTGTTATTGTGCGGATGGTATTTAACCGCCCTCCTATTTACCGGTTGTGCTCAAATTGGTGTTCCTACAGGTGGACCGCGAGATACCATTGCACCCAAATTGGTAAATGCCTTACCGGCCGAAAAAACAATCCGTTTTAACGGCAAAAAAATTGTTTTGGTGTTTGATGAATATGTAGATGTGAAAGATGTACAAAATGCCTTGTTGGTATCGCCTTACCCCAAACGGATGCCCGAAGTAACATCTAAATTAAAAACCGTTACCATTAAGCTAAAAGATACGCTGTTAGAAAACACCACTTATGCGATTCATTTTGGCAACTCAATTGTAGATAATAACGAGGGCAATCCTTTTAAAGATTATACTTATGTTTTTTCTACCGGAAATAATATTGACTCTTTTCGCTTAACCGGAAAAATCATACTCGCCGAAACCGGAAAAGCCGATTCAACCATTCAAGTTTTATTATACCGCAATAAACCCGATACGGCCATCCTGCAACAAAAACCCGATTTTTTAACCCGGCTTAACAGAGAGGGCGTTTATGAATTTAGCAATCTGGCCGCAGGCAATTACTTTGTATTTGGCCTAAAGGATGGAGATGGCAGTAAAACTTATAATGCAGGCGTAGAATTATTTGCTTTTCAAGATTCGGTAATTGTAATTGAGCAAAACCAAACCACAGCGCCAACGATGTTAGCTTTTGCCACCGAAAAGGAAAAAGAAAAAGCGGGCTTAAATAGTACAGAAAAACCTACACCCGGTAAATCTTTAAAGTTTACCCATTCACTTAGTTTTAATACCCAAAGTTTGTTGGATGATTTAAGATTAACCTTTAATAGAAAAATAAAGAAGGAAGGTTTGGAGAAGATCACCCTAACCGACACCGCCTACAAACCTATAAAAGCTGTTCAAATATCATTAGATAGTACCGGCACCATTGCCAGTTTGCAAACAAAATGGCAAGAGGCGGCCGAATATCGATTAATCATTCCAAAAGAGGCCGCTACCGACACAGCAAATAACACCCTACTAAAATCAGACACGCTAGTGTTCAAAGCAAAAAGCAAAGAAGATTACGGCAGTTTATTGTTTCGATTTGTTGGATTGGATACCGCCAAGCATCCTGTTTTGCAATTTTTTCAAAATGAAAAATTTGTTCGTTCAGTTGTCCTCACCGGAACCCAATGGAGTGATAAATTGGTAGAACCGGGCGAATACCAGTTGCGAATTCTTTATGACAATAATAGAAATGGCCGCTGGGATCCGGGAGATTTTAGAAAACATACACAACCTGAAAAAGTAATTGCACTCGAAAAAATACTCTCGGTAAAAGCGAATTGGGATAATGAACGCGAGATTCAACTAACTCCCTAGTTTTGCCATTGAAGTATTAATTTTACAACATGATTCTTTCGTCTCCATTATTGGAAAATGCCGTTAACGAATTTGCCCGTTTGCCGGGTATTGGTAAAAAAACGGCATTACGTTTGGTTTTGCACTTAATTAATCAAGATGCAGCCGACGTTTCGCGCTTTAGCGCAGCGGTAGAAAGAATGCGTAACGAAATTCGGTTTTGTAAACGCTGCCACAATATTGCCGATCAGGATGAATGTGGTATTTGTAATAACAGAAGCCGAAAACAGGATGTAATTTGTGTGGTGGAAAATATACGAGATGTAATTGCAATAGAAAGCACCCAACAATTTAATGGCGTTTATCATGTTTTAGGCGGAATTATCTCCCCGCTAGATGGTGTTGGCCCCGATCAGTTAGAAATTGAATCCCTTCTTAATCGAGTTACCGAAGAACAAACCGCCGAAATAATTTTTGCCTTAAACGCAACTATTCAAGGCGACACTACGATTTACTATATAGCCAAAAAATTAAAAGAGAAATCGGTTAAAATTACCACGATTGCCAGAGGTATTGCCTTTGGCGGTGAGCTAGAATTTGCCGATGAAATGACTTTGGCGCGAAGTATCAGTAATCGAATTCCGGTTGAACACTATATTCAAACGAGTAATTCGTAATAAATTTTCCGGTTCAACCGTTAAAAATTCCCATTCAGCAGATTTGGCCCATTTTTGGTCCAAAAATCAGAATAAGTTTGTCTTATCAAGCAAAAGATACCAGCGTGAAACCAAAAAAAATAATTTTAACCGTTTTGTTCTTCATTATTGCAATAGGTTTATCTGTTGCCTACTTTCTGTATAATAAAAAACATCAAGATATATTAGATAGCGAAAGCACTAAGGTAAATGCAAAAGATTTATACCAAAAGTATCAATCAGATACTGCAGGAGCACGGCAAATATACACCGACCATATTCTTTCAGTAGCGGGTGATGTAGAAAAAATATCCTTCAATCAGCAACATCAGCAAATTGTATTAATTAAAACCGGTGTAGATGGCGGATATATCAATTGTACATTAGAAGGCGCAATGGATTCGACCAAGAATGCTAAAACCATCCATATAAAAGGTATTTGTAACGGTTATATTGGAGGAGACTTAGACATGGGCCTACCCGGCGATGTAGTATTAACACGTTGTTACATAGACGAAAAATAAGCACCCGATGAAAAGAATAATTTTTTGCTCCCTTATTATTGTGAGCGGTATGATATTGATGAGTAGTTGCAAGCACGAGCTTCCATCATTAGTAGAAGAAGACCAGCAAGCAGCACAAATTTGTTTTGAAAGCGAGGTGCTACCTCTTTTTCAATCTTATTGCGCCAAAGCGGGGTGTCATGATAATATCACTGCCGAAGAAGGGTACAAACTTACGAGTTACAACAATATTGTAGCGCGTGGAATTAGAGCCGGTAATGCCAACGACAGTAAATTATATAAAGTACTTTATGAAACAGGCGAAGATAAAATGCCACCAAACGGCAATCCGGATTTAACAGAGGCACAAAAAACAATTATTCGTAAATGGATTAATCAAGGGGCTAATAACACGGTTAATTGTGGTGTAACATGCGATGCTACTGCATTTCAATACAATGCCAATATCAAACCATTACTTACCACTTGTAATGCTTGTCATGTTGGCGCCGCTCCATCCGGCGGAGGTATCGACTTAAGTACTTATACTTCCTTAAAAAACTATATTACCGATAATCCGGGTAGATTACTAAACAGCTTAAAACATACTGCAGGATATTCACCAATGCCCCAAGGTGGTGCTAAATTATCTGACTGCAATATTGCCCAAATCGAAAACTGGATTAATGCCGGTGCACCTAACAATTAAAAAACTATGAAAAAACAACTGTTATTTTTACCCCTTTGTTGTGCAGTATTCACTTTTGCAAGTTGTTATTACGATAAAGCTGATTTGCTTTATCCCGGAAGCAATGCTGCTGCTGATTGTTCAACCGTTAGTGCAGGCTACGCTGCAAATGTAGCACCGTTAATTAGTTCAAAATGCGCAAGCTCGGGCTGTCATGATAATAGTGCGGCAGGCGGAATATCCCTTACCAACTATACCCAAGTAAAAGCCAATGCTACTAGAATTCAGGTAAGGGCTATTGATGAAAAAACAATGCCCACAAGCGGACCACTTACATCCGCCGAAATTGCCATCCTCAAATGCTGGATCGATGGGGGTATGTTGAATAATTAAAATAACCTTAACTAATACACACATGGCTTCATTGATTAAATAAAGCCATCTTTTTATCATTTCTTTCCAACCATCTAAACCTCATTCATTATGAATTGCATAAAAAAAATAGCTCCGTTTACTGTAGTGTTGGTAATGCTACAATTGTTTTCGTTCGGACAAAGAGTATTTACCAAAAATGGTCATATCTCCTTTTTTTCCAAAACAAATATGGAAAATATTTCAGCAGATAATAACCAAGTAATGAGTGTATTAAATATTCAAAGCGGCGAATTATTGTTTACTGTTTTGATGAAAGGATTTCACTTTGAAAAAGCATTGATGGAGGAGCATTTTCACGAAAATTATGTTGAAAGTGAGAAATTCCCCAAAGCTTCGTTCAAAGGTGCTGTTGCTGAAATTTCAAAAGTAAATTTTGGTGTTGACGGATCTTACAATATTACTGTTGCGGGCGATTTAACCATTCATGGTGTTACGCAAAAAGTTTCAACCAATGGTAAAATCGTAATCAGTGGTGGCAAAATAACCGCAAGTTCAAAGTTCATTATTAAGTTGGCCGACTACAAAGTGCTGATACCTAAATTAGTAAAAGAAAACATTTCAGAAACCCTCGAAATTTCTGTTCAATGCTTGTACGACCAAAAAATGTAATCCTTAAAATTCAACAGTATGAAACCCGCACCGTTTAAATATACCCTACTCGCAGGCCTTTTCATGGCAAGTAGCCTGGGTTTAATGGCTCAAAAAAAGAAACCCACTAGCACGCAACAGCCCGCAAGTACAACCACGGCACCCGCTAAAGCGCAAAATGAAGACGACTTGATGTCGATGCTCGAAAATCAAGTGCAAAGCGAAGGCAAAAACAGTATCAATTATACAACAGCCACTTTTAAAACAACGCGTCTCATCAATGGCCATTCAGTTGAAAATGTAGGAAAAGGTGTTTTAGATTTTAGATTGTCGCATCGTTTTGGCACTTTAAATAAAGGTGCATACGAAATGTTTGGATTAGACAATGCTTCCATGCGGATGGGCTTTGATTATGGACTTACCAATCGATTGATGATTGGCGTGGGTAGAAGTACCTATGAAAAAACAATTGATGCATTCTTTAAAATAAAATTACTAGCACAAAGCACCGGCAAAAGAAATATGCCTATAACCTTGAGCTATGTACCTACCATTGCCATCAAAACCTTAAAATGGGCCAACCCTGATCAAAAAAATTATTTCAGTTCACGCTTATTTTATAGCCACCAATTAATCATCGGCAGAAAATTTAATGAAGGAACTTCGCTTCAACTCATGCCTACTTTAGTTCACCGAAATCTTGTTGATTCCTTCTACCAAAGCAATAATATCTTTTCAATTGGAATTGGCGGCCGTCAAAAATTAAGTAAACGTATTAGTATCAATTTTGAGTATTACTATGTAATCCCTAAATATAAATTACCCAATACCACCAACTGCTTATCCATCGGATTTGATATTGAAACGGGCGGTCACGTATTTCAGTTGCATTTTACCAATTCTAAAGGAATGCACGAACGTGCTTTCATTAGCGAAACCAATGGTAAATGGGAAAAAGGTGATATTTTGTTTGGCTTTAACTTATCAAGAGTTTTCACCATCGGAAAAAGCAGATAACCTTATCGTTATTTTACGGATATTTGGATAGGCAATTACACGCTTGCTAACCAAATGGGTAAAATGACTAACATCATAAAATATATCACCGGCTGCCTTGTAGTGGTTATGCTGCAAGGCAGTGCTGCTCAATCCAATTACAGGATTACAAAAGGTACCATCTCTTTTAAATCAGACGCTCCCTTAGAAATGATTAAAGCCTACAGCACGGAAGTGCAAGGCATCTTTATTCCGGCAAAAAAAGGGTTTGCCTTTAGAGTTGGCGTACAAAGTTTTAAGGGCTTTAATGGTCCGCTTCAAAAGGAGCATTTTAATGAAAATTACATGGAGAGTGTACGCTTTCCGTACGCTATGTTTGAGGGAAAGATAATTGAAGATATTAGCCTTGAAAACAATACCACTGCTACCATTCGCGCAAAGGGAAATTTAACAGTGCATGGCGTAAGTCAAGAACGAATTATCAAATGTGATATCAACATAAAAAACAATACCATTTTTATACGCTCTAATTTTTCTGTGATGCTGGCCGATCATAATATCACCATCCCCAAAGTGGTTCATGAAAAATTGGCTTCCGAAATTAAAGTAGATATCAATGCAGAAATGAACCTTCAATAAACATGTATGCTCCGAATTGGCACGCTTCAATTATTACTTGCGCTATTGTTTAGCTTCGGAGTTGTATCCCCTGCCTTTAGCCAATATCCGGCTATTAAAAGTTTTCAAATAGACCCTACCAATCCTTTACACAAAATAACCTGCGTTACGCAATCTTCTGATGGCTATTTTTATACGGGCACTACACATGGTCTTTACCGATTTGACGGTATTGTGTTTGAAAAAATATTATCAACACCCGAAATAAATAGCGATTCCATCACCGCTATTTTTGAAGACAAAAGCAAACAACTTTGGATTGGCTATCACAATGGCGTCATTGCCAGAAAAATTCACAACCAAATTGTACCCTACAATATGGAAGAAGGCCATCCTGCCAAAGCAATTACCTGCATAACCCAGGATAAAGTCAATAATATTTGGTGGGGTACAAACGGGGAAGGCATTTACTACATTCACAACAACCGCCAATATCTGATAAATGAAGCTGAAGGCCTTAATGATTTAAATATTCATAGCCTTTGTATCACGGATGACGGCGATATTTTAGCAGCAACAGACCAGGGAATCAATATTTGCCGCATCACCGACAAATCAAAAACCGTTACGGCACTAACGCCTAAAAACGGACTTCCCGATTATTTGGTAACTGCTATTATCCCCGCAGGGAATAACCAGTTTTGGATTGGATTACAGGATAAAGGAATTTGTCAATTTGATCATAACACCGAAAAATTTACACAACCTGAAACGGTATCAAATTGGACAAACGGACAAATAAATTCTTTGGCCTTAACTCGGCAGTATTTATGGATTGCTACCAGCGAATCGGGACTTCTGCAATACGATTTATTTGAAAAAAAAATAAAAACACCCGCCTTTGGTCAATTTACCACCATCAATACCGGGCAATTATTACATGATAAAGAAGGCAATCTTTGGTTCAGTAATAACTTTAATACACTGGTACATACCTATGGCGAAACCATCCGAATGTTGCCTGCTTATCCTAAGGATCAATACCACACTATCCATTGTATTGCAGTGGATCAAAACAATCAAATATGGACGAATACCGATAAAGCGATTATCCATTATAAAGAAACTAACAACCAATTTGTATCCAAATACTACCCTATCAAAGAACTGAATTTTAATACAGATATTACTAGTTTATTCTGCGATCGATTTAATCACCTTTGGATTGGCACAATGGGCAAGGGGGTCTTCTTGTTTGATATTGCTACAGGAACCTACAAGCATCTCAACCCCATTTATCCTAATCTTACTACCAACGTTTTGTCTATTAATGGCAACCATAATTCTGTATCTATTAGTGGCTTAGAAGGTGCAAACCTAATTGAAATAGAAAATCAAAATGCAACGATTCAGCAACCATTAAAAATTAGCAATTACAATAACATACAAGATATAGGTAGCATTTATATCTATGCGGTGTACAAAGATAGTAGTGGTGATATTTGGTTTGCCACCGATGGCAAAGGAATTGCACGTTTGCATCAAGGGAAATTCTATCATTACAACGATCCCAAGATTTTAAAAGATCGACATGTATATGCAATTACCGAGGGCACAGACGGGTCGATTTGGTTTAGCACCAGCAAGGAAGGCATTTATCGTTTTGACGGTAAAAACTTTAAAAATTATTCAATCGCGCAAGGATTAAGTAGTACTGAAATATCTGCAATTAAAACAGATAGAGAAGGAAATATCATCATCATTCATAAGCAAAGTGTAGATATTTTAAATCCAACAAACGGCACCATTACCTATCTAAACAACGCCAAAGGAATCAGAGACATTAATAGTGATTTAGGTGGTGCATATACCAATAAAGAAGGAAATATTTATATCCTCAGTGCTGATGGAGTGGTGATGTTCAGCCCATCGGTAAAAACACAATCAACCCCCATTACCATTTTAGAATCAGTTCAAATTTATAATAAAATTATTCCGCAAGATTCTGCCAATATCTTTCGATATGATGAAAATAATTTGACTTTTAGCTTTAAAGGAATTTTCTTATCCGATCCTACGCATATCTATTATCAATATAAATTAGAAGGGTTAGATAGCAATTGGATTAATACAAAAGATATCAGCAAATCCTTTCCCCGCTTGCAACCCGGCGCTTACCGCTTTCGGGTAAGAAGTGCATTAAATGAAAGTTTTTTGGGAGCCACAGAAGCCAGTTACAGCTTTGTCATTGAAAAACCATTTTGGAAAAAACCATGGTTTATTCTTGCAACTATCGCCTTGGTTTGCTTTTTACTTTATCTCTATATCCGCTTTCGCGAAAGAAATCTACAGCAAGTAGAACGGCTGAGAAATGAAAAAATGAAATTTGAATTTGAAGTTTTACGCAACCAAGTAAATCCGCATTTCTTGTTCAACTCATTTAATACCCTGATTTCAGAAATTGAAGAAAATCCTAAAGACGCTGTGGAATATGTAGAACACCTGTCTGATTTTTTTAGAAACATTGTGAACTATCGAGATAAAAACACCATTTCATTGCAAGAGGAATTACTGTTATTAGACAACTATATTTTCTTGCAGCAAAAGCGCTATGGCCAATATCTTCAATTAGAGAAAAACATTGCCGCAACTGCTGCAACCGAAACACATATTCCACCGCTTGCCTTGCAGTTATTAATTGAAAATGCCATTAAGCATAATGCCATATCCAAAGAAAAACCGTTAATTATTCGCCTGCATATTAATGACGAAAATCAATTAGTAATTGCAAATAATATCAACAAAAAATTTACAACCGAAAGTGGTGCAGGAATGGGATTGGAGAATATTATCAACCGGTATAAACTGTTAACCGATGCGCCGGTTATCATAAAAAATGAATCGGAAGAATTTGCCGTTTATTTACCCATTTTAAAAAAATAAGTCCATATGAAAGTACTGATTTTTGAAGATGAAGAACCGGCAGCAAAAAGACTAACAAAAATGCTGCTAGAAATCAATCCCGGGATTGAAATTTTAGATTGTATTGTAAGCATAGCCTCTGGAATTACCTGGCTGCAAAAAAATCCTGCTCCGGATTTAATCGTTTCTGATATACAACTTTCGGATGGTTGTAGTTTTGAAATTTTTAAATCGGTAGAAACAACTGTGCCTATAATATTTACAACAGCCTATGATGAATATGCAATCGAGGCTTTTTCTGTAAACAGTATTGATTATTTGTTGAAGCCGGTAAAAAAAGAAAATCTCGAAAAAGCGATTACGAAATATCAAAAGCAACATGCACCCGCTATTACGCCTAACCAAGATTTGGCAAAACTATTAATGCATTTAAACAACAACACTTCTACACAGCAATTCAAGAAACGATTTTTGGTGCGTTATGGCGAGCATATAAAAGTGGTGAACATTGAAGACGTAGCCTATTTTTATACCGAAGACAAGGCTAACTTTTTAACTACCAAAGAAGGC
Source organism: Bacteroidota bacterium (assembly GCA_046050225.1). Lineage (GTDB taxonomy): Bacteria > Bacteroidota > Bacteroidia > Chitinophagales > Chitinophagaceae > Ferruginibacter. The sequence goes on from JBJOQA010000197.1 coordinate 10,377, forward strand.
AAAAGATATATCGTAGATTTTAATTTAGATACACTAGATGCAATGTTAGATCCGCGCATATTTTTCCGCATTAATCGACAATATATCATTGGCATACATGCAATAGCAGAAATGTTTGCCTACTCAAAAAGCAGGGTATTGGTGAAACTTCAACCGGCCTCAAAACACGAAACCATTGTAAGCACCGAACGATCGGCAGATTTCAAAATTTGGTTGGGTGACGAAAAGTAATAAATTGAATTATTTCTTACTATTTTTAAGGTATGGCAAATAACATTTTGTTATCAAACCTTAGAAAAAAATCTTGTCTTTTTGTTTGCTGCGTATTATTTGGATGGCTGCAAGTTTCAGCCCAAAATTATGTATTGGCTACCTTATCCGGTTCACCGGTAAACACTACCGGGTGGGATTTAAATGGTTACGCACAAGTAGGAAATATTACTAGTAGCGACAATTCCGAAATATTATTAACCAATGCTTTAAACGGTTTAAGCGGAGCCGTATTTTTTAATCAAGCCATTAACCCTTCCTTATGTAAACGTTGGACGGTAGAATTTGATTTTAGAATGTTTGACGGCAACTCGGCCGATGGTATTGCTTTTTGCTATTTAGACGTGCCTCCAAGTGGTTTTGTTTCTGGCGGCGGATTAGGCATTCCGGGATTTGCCAACGGCCTAAAAATTTGTTTTGACACTTACCCCAATTGCACCAATAACTTTTCGGAAATGCCCAAAATTGAGGCGCGTTGGGGACAAGGCTATGACGAGTGTTGGGCACAACCTACCCTTTCCAATTCAGGCGGAAGCTTATCTTTTCTTCGTTCAAATAATTATAATCGCGCCAAAATTACGTATGAAGATGGGGCCATTACGGTTTATGTAAATAACAATATTTACTTACAAGCCTTTCAACAATTCGATTTTCCGGGATATTTAGGTTTCACTGCATCCACCGGTGGCTTAAACGATCGGCACTCCATCAAAAATGTAGTGATCTATACCGATATACCTCCGTCTGATGCTGGGATTAATCAAAGTATTTGCAGCAATGGAAGTACGCAAATTGGCAGTACCCCAAATACCAACTATGTTTACAATTGGACACCTAGCCTCGGTTTAAACAATACTACTATAGCCAACCCGATAGTTAATATCAACAATCCGGTAAATACCCCAATTACTTATACCTATATTGTAACTACTGCACTGGCAGCCACGCCAGCTTGTTCTTCAACCGATACGGTTGCAATTAAAGTGTTACCCAATACAATTTTAACGCCAGATACCATTATTTGTGGAGCCGGCCCCATTCAATTACGGGCACAAACTGCACTTAGTTATTCATGGTCGCCGGCAAATGCCTTTCTGCAACCCAATAGTAAAGACCCTATTTTACAGGCCGATAGTACCAGAACTTATCAACTTACCAGCGGTTTTTTAGAAAGCAATCTTCTAATAAATGGCGATTTTGAACAAGGAAATACAGGCTTTCAAACAGATCTGGTTTATTGCAACTCCAATAATTGTTTAATCCCATTAGCCGATAATGGTTATGCAGTGGGAGCAACACCTTCCTTTTTTCATAACGCATTTATGGGCAATGATCACAGTTCGGGAAGTGGTCAAATGCTAATTGTAAATGGGGCAATTGCCAATCAATCCATATGGAAACAAACCGTTGCTGTGCAACCTTTTACCAATTATTTTTTTGGAGGATGGCTTAGTGCTATGAATACGATACAACCGGCTTCCATTCAGTTTTATATTAATGGGGTACCCCAAGGGGATCCAATAAATGCCCCCAACAATACCGGTATTTGGGAACAATCGGTAGTAGAATGGAATAGCAGTAATCTTACCCAAGCTATACTTGAAATTAGATTTCTTCAAAGCGGATCAAATGGCCTTGACATCGCGTTAGATGATCTTTATTTTGGACCGGTTTTATATTGCACCAACCAAGTTGCAATTACTGTATTTCAAAATAGTTTTAATCCACTACCTGATTCAAGTTTTACCTGCAATACCAGCACTACGCTTCAAGCCGGCAGCGGATTTAGTAATTATCAATGGAGCACCGGAGAAAACACCCCTGCAATTACGGTACAACAAAGTGGCTGGTACCGTATAATTTGCACCAGTAGTGCAGGATGCACGGCTAGCGATAGCAGTTATGTAGAAGTAGGCATAGCCCCTATTGTTCGCGTTGTTGATTCAACTATATGTAACGGTAACAGCTACACGCTTCCATCAGGCACTGTTGTTCAAACTTCCGGTGTTTATCAAGATACTTTATTTACCATTAAAGGTTGCGATAGTTTAATTACCCAATTAAGTTTAAGGGTGATTGTACCCAATACCCTTAACCAATTTGATACGATATGTGCGGGTAATTCATTTCAATTGCCCTCCGGAATTTTTGTACAAACAGCCGGAATTTACAAAGACACGATAAGGGCATCCAATGGTTGTGATAGCATTTATCGCAATATCCAATTAAGCGTAACGGCTTTTTCAATTCAACAAATTACCGATACCATTTGCGAGGGTAGTTCTTATTTATTACCGTCGGGCTTGGCAGTGAATCAAGCCGGTATCTACTTGGATACCCTCAGAAATCAACAAGGTTGTGCCTTATTAATTAGCAGGATAAACTTAAACGTACAAACCGCAGCGCGGATATATGATACGGTTACCATCTGCCAAGGGCAAGGTTATCCTTTACCGAGCGGAAATATTATATCATTAGCCGGAAACTATTTAGATACCTTACGCTATCAAAGTGGCTGCGACAGTATCATTTTACAATTACAATTATTGGTGGCCCAACCTACTATTCAAAACCTACAAGTAACGCGCTGTTTTGGGCAAACTTATCAACTACCATCAGGATTAGTAATTACGGCTAGTGGCAACTATACCGATACCTTAAAATTTGGTAATGGTTGCGATAGTTTAATTACCCGATTACAACTTACCATTTTATCACCCATTGAAGTTTACGATACTGTAAAAATTTGCACCGGTCAAACTTATACGCTACCATCCGGGATAGTAGTTCAAAATGCGGGTACCTATCGAAGCACACTGATTTCAATTTCGGGATGTGATAGTATTGTATCTAGTACGGTGCAAATATATCCGCCGTTAACGGCGCAAATAACCGGAATTCAACCGGTTTGTATGGGCAATATTCTAATACTTAATGCCATTGCAAGCGGTGGTAATGGCGGACCGTACCAATTCAGGTGGTCAACGCCCAATCAAGACACAACCGCACAAATCAATTTCACACCAACAGCTACCGGAACAATACAAGTAAGCATTGCTGATGGTTGTACAACTGCAGCAGCTAATACATCCGGCACCATCACCGTGTATCCCAAACCCATCATTGATTATACTATTTCGCCGGTTGCAGGATGCGTTCCGCTTGCCGTTCAATTTTTACAACGTACCCCTAGCGGCTTGGGAACCAGCTTTGATTGGCAATTTGGCGATGGCATTACTGCTTCTACCATTCAACCCAATCATCTTTTCACAGCTGCTGGAACTTACAATGTAATGGTAAAAGCCACATCAGCACAAGGTTGTGTGGATTCTAGTACCTTAACTCCTACTATTACGGTAGTAGATCAACCAATTGCAAGATTTACCTATAGCCCTGCCAACCCAACCATTGGAAGGTCTGCAATTTATTTTTCAGATAGTAGTTTAGGCGCAACGCAATGGCTTTGGCAGTTTGGAGATCAACAACAATCTTCGCAACAAAACCCTTATCATTTATATAGTGCATCCGGCAGCTTCCCTGTTCAATTGATCATTCAAAATCAATACAATTGTAAAGATACCACTACCACACTGGTGCCCATTTTACCCTTGAACAACATCTATATCCCTAGTGCATTTTCGCCAAATGGCGATGGACTAAATGATCGCTTTAGTGTATTTGGTATTGGCCTACAACGTACCAATATGGAGATTTACAATCGTTATGGCCAATTGGTTTTCAGGTCGTCCGATTATGTAGTTGAATGGAATGGCATCGATCAAAAAACAGGCAAGCCTTGTATGCCGGGAAATTACGTTTACATCATACAGTTAGTTAACGGTTCGGGCATTAAGCAATCCTTTAAAGGAAACATCATGCTAATTCGATAAAGGTTACGGCATAAAAAAACGCACTACAAATACATGTAGCGCGTTTTTATTTATTGGCAAAAAACTAAAGTTTGCCGTTTTTAATTTCTTCAACAACTCCAGGATCCAGCAAAGTAGAAGTATCTCCTAAATTGCCCAATTCGCCTTCTGCAATTTTGCGAAGAATACGGCGCATAATTTTTCCGCTTCGAGTTTTTGGCAAGCCCGAAACAAACTGAATTTTATCAGGTTTGGCAATTGGCCCGATGATTTTAGAAACGGTCATGGTAATATCTTGGCGACGCAAGTTTTCATCACCGTGTGTTCCATTATAAATAACAAAGGCATAAATACCTTGTCCCTTAATATCATGCGGATAACCAACCACGGCACTTTCAACCACACCGGCGTGCATATTGATGGCATTCTCAACCTCAGCAGTACCAATACGGTGGCCGCTGATATTGAGTACATCATCTACCCTGCCGGTAATTCTATAATTTCCGTCGGCATCTTTTAAAGCGCCGTCGCCGGTAAAGTAATAATGATCGTAGGTAGCAAAATAATTGGTGCGGCAGCGTTCATGATCACCATAGGTGGTGCGAATAATAGAAGGCCATGGTGCCTTAATACAAAGGTTACCCTTTATATGTCCGTGCTCATCCGGCTCGGTAACTTCAACACCATTTTCATCTACCAAAATAGGTTGAACACCCGGCATTGGTAAAGTAGCCCAACATGGTTTAGATGGCGTGATGCCGGCCATATTTGAAATAAGTACACCACCGGTTTCGGTTTGCCACCAAGTATCTACAATCGGACATTTCCCTTTTCCTACATTTTGATCATACCAATTCCATGCCTCTTCATTAATTGGTTCGCCCACTGTTCCTAATACTTTCAAAGAAGATAAATCGCGTTCATGAACCGGTCCAATACCAAAGCCCATTAAACTGCGAATAGCGGTTGGAGCAGTATACAAAATATTTACGCGGTATTTATCTACTACATCCCAGAAACGACCTGCATCCGGCCAGGTTGGAATACCTTCAAACAACAAGGTAGTAGCGCCGGAGCAAAGCGGTCCGTAAACAATATAACTATGGCCGGTAATCCAACCAATATCTGCCGTACAAAAATGAATATCGCCCGGATGATATTGAAAAGTATTTACAAAAGTGTAGGTCGTCCAAATCATATAGCCCGCGCTAGAATGCACCACCCCTTTGGGTTTGCCGGTACTACCGGAGGTATACAAAATGAATAATGGATCTTCGGCATCCATTTCTTCTGCCGGACAATCGGGATTGCCCATTGTTTCTACTTTTCTTATTTCATCCTCCCACCAAACATCACGGCCTTTAATCATAGAAACCGGTGTGCGGGTGCGGGTAAGCACAATACATTTTTTTACGAATCGGCATTGTACCAATGCATCATCAATTACGCTCTTCAACGCAATTTCTTTATTGCCGCGATAGGCCCCGTCACAAGTGATCACAAATTCAGCATTTGCATCTTGCAAACGGTCAGCAATGCTTTGGGCACTAAAACCGCCAAATATAACCGAGTGAATGGCGCCAATACGCGCACAGGCTAAAACCGCAATGGCCAATTCAGGAACCATCCCCATATATAAACAAACACGATCTCCTTTTTTAACGCCATTGTTTTTTAACACATTCGCAAACTGCATTACTTTAAAATGCAAATCGCGATACGTTAAAATACGATGATGTTCTTCAGGATCATTGGGCTCCCAAATGATAGCAGGTCGATTTCCTAAAGTACCTAAATGACGATCTAAACAGTTTTCAGTGATATTTAATTTGGCATTACAGAACCAATTAACTTTTGGCTCAGTGAAATTCCAATCTAATACTTTATCCCATTTTTTTCTCCAGTAGAAAGAGGAGGCCACATCGGCCCAAAATCCTTCCGGATCATCTACGCTTCTTTTGTAGGCAGCCTTATACTGCTCTTGTGATTTAATTTGGAAAGAATAAGACATAACAATCGTTTTGATTTGAGGCATAAAAGTAAAAAAGATTGGGGAAGGGCGATTTTATTTATTGCTAAATTAGTATAGTTTTGCTAATTAAGTATATCTAACCTGTAAATTCGTTGTATGAAACAGATTGCCTGCCCCCGCTGCCATGGGGAAGAACTCATCAAAAGTGGCGTTGTTAAAGAACGTCAGCGATTTAAATGCAAAAAATGCCAGTACAGTTTTACGGTACTGAAGGAGGGAAAAAACATCGACCCCTACTATGTTATCAAGGCCCTTCAACTCTATTTGGAAGGGATCACTTTTAGAGAGATAGAAAGGATCCTTGGCATTAGTCATGTATCGGTAATGAATTGGGTAAAAAAATACCATATTCAGGCACCCGAACAACATGAATACCGGCCTACCTACAAAGTGCTTACCCACACTGAGTTATTGGCCTATTTTGCCAACAAAGATTCTTTAAAAAGTGCCGGCTGTTTATTAACGGAATTAGGGGACAAATTCATGCTGATAAAATGGGAGCGATTTCGTAAAAATACCATGCATTAAATATACCTATTAGCAGCGGTATACTTAGGTTTTGCAGCACACCCAAACAATCAGCAATTTGGCGTCAGATTAATTTCAATAACCAAAACGATTGCTTGCATGAAATTACTCCACTCCTCAAAAGGCACCTAGGTGCACAGGTATCCTTTTGAGGAAAGGGTAATAACGTGTGATTGTCGCCAAAACAAAATCATCACATGAAAAAATTGATTGCTTCCCCGCTGGCCTTCTTGCTTGCTGCTTGTTGCTTTGGACAAACTGCGGCACAAACACCTGCACCGGCTGCAAAACCTAGCACTCCACCTGTTTCTGTTAATTTATATGGATTTGTCAGAAACGATATGAATTACGACTCGCGTCAAAATGTATTCGTTCGCGAAGGTCAATTAGACCTTTATCCTAAAGACCTGGATACAGCAGGTTTAGCAGGGGCTGACGCGAATAAAAAATCACAATTAAATATTCTGGGCATTCTTACCAGATTTGGAATAAAAGTTACCGGCCCGGATGCGTTTGGTGCCAAAACTTCGGCCGTAATTGAAGGAGATTTCTTTGGTCAAGCTGATGTAAATATCGGTTCGCTTCGCTTACGCCATGGCTATGTAAAATTAGATTGGGAAAAACATGCGTTAACCTTAGGACAAACATGGTATCCGCTTTTTGTACCGGAATGTTTTCCGGGTGTAGTTAATTTTAATACAGGTATTCCGATTGCTCCATTTGGTTGGGCCGGACAAATTAAATATACCGCTAAATTAAGTGCCGCTACCTCCTTTTCACTTACTGCCTACAAACCACGTGAATTTGCCGTTGCAAATGTAAACCCTGCAGATAATGCAAATGCACCAAGTATGAATGCTAGCATTCCTGAATTGAATGCGCACTTCCAATATAAAACAGATGCGGTATTGTTTGGCATTCAAGCAGATTACTCTAGCATCATGCCTTATGTTAAATATGGTAGCAATCCGGTTAAAGTAAGCACCGAAAGAGTAAATGCAATTACTTTGATGGCTTACACCAAATTAACCGGTAAAAAGGTAGCATTAAAAGCTTCTGCCATTATGGGCCAAAACACCACCCATTGGGTAATGATGGGTGGCTACTATGGCTACAAAGCGTCAGCTACTTCTATAGAAA
>JBJOQA010000198.1:0-3337 GCA_046050225.1 Bacteroidota bacterium
GTCGGCGAAGGCTATTTTTGCAGTGGTGTCGGGTGTTTTACTGATGCATACTAGAATTTTCATGCAAGTGGAAATTTTGTTATAATCGTTAAACGTTAAAATAAGTTGTTTATGCAACTATCGACAAAGATAGTAGAAGTATTTTATTTACAAAACAATATTGTTTAAATGGAAAGGATTGAAAAATTAAAGGCATTTTTAGAACAAACGCCCAATGATTGTTTTTTGCAACACGCATTAGCTTTGGAGTATATAAAATTAGGAGATGATGTGCAGGCCAGGCTTTTGTTTGAAAGTTTGTTAAATCATGATGCCAGCTATGTGGGGTCTTATTTTCATTTAGGTAAATTACAAGCAAGAAATAACGAGATTGGGTTGGCGATAGCTACCTATGAAAAGGGGATGGAAGAGGCTAAAAAACAAGGTGATCGGCATGCTTACAGCGAATTACAAGGAGCTTTGGAAGAACTAACGGATGATTAATATCTTTACATTTTGTGCCCTATCAAAAAAGCCGATCTTGCCAGCCAATCAACATTTATTTGAAATAGATTCTTAGGTTTATGACACAGCATTTAGAAGCATTAGCCGGCTTATTAGACGGAGAATTACATACCGGAACCGTTATGCGTACCTTGTATGCCACCGACGCTTCCGCCTACCGCGAAATGCCCTTAGCAGTGGCCATTCCTGCTTCTATCGCAGATATAAAAAAATTAATTGGATTTGCAACGCATCATAATACATCACTTATTCCACGCACAGCAGGCACCTCTTTAGCCGGTCAGGTAGTAGGAAACGGCATTGTGGTAGATGTGTCTCGAAATTTTACCGAGATTTTAGAACTGAATGAAGAAGAACATTGGGTGCGGGTACAACCGGGCGTGATTAGAGATGAATTGAATATGTTTTTGAGGCCATACGGTTTGTATTTTGGTCCTGAAACCTCTACAGCTAATCGTGCCATGATTGGCGGTATGGTGGGCAATAATTCATGCGGTTCCAATTCAGTGGTTTACGGAAGTACACGCGAACACTTATTAGAAGTGAAAGCCTTGCTGAGTGATGGTTCTGAAGTGTTATTTACCGATTTGGATATTGATCAGTTTCACGAAAAGTGTGAAGAAGAAACTTTAGAAGGGGCGATTTATAAATCTATCCGTACAACGCTAAGCAATTACGAAAATCAACAAGAAATTCGTGCGCATTTTCCAAAGCCCTCTGTTGAACGTCGTAATACAGGTTATGCATTAGATATGCTGCTTGAAACAGCACCATTTACAGTTGGCGGACCAACCTTTAATTTTTGCAAATTGATTGCAGGATCAGAAGGTACTTTAGCATTTATCACCGAAATCAAATTAAACGTTTCGCCTTTACCTCCGCGCGAAACAGGATTACTTTGCATACATTTTAATTCAATTGATGAATCATTGCGGGCCAATATTATTGCCATGCAATTCAAGCCCAGCGCGAGCGAATTGATTGATCATTATATTTTGGAATGCACCAAAAATAATATTCAGCAAAGTAAGAATCGCTTTTTTGTACAAGGTGATCCGGGTGCTATTTTAGTGGTAGAATTTTGTCGTGAAACCCGCGAAGAAATTGTTGCCATCACTGCCGAAGTAGAAAAAGCTATGCGGGAAGCGGGTTTGGGTTATCATTTTCCTGTTTTATTTGGAGAGGATACAAAAAAAATATGGACACTCCGCAAAGCAGGATTGGGCTTGCTCAGTAATTTGCCGGGCGATGAAAAAGCAGTGCCGGTTATTGAGGATACAGCGGTGGATGTAAATGATTTGCCTGCATATATCGCTGAGTTTAATGAGATTCTGAAAAATTACGGATTAAGTGCCGTGCATTATGCACATGCGGGTAGCGGTGAGTTGCATTTGCGCCCTATCATTAATCTGAAAACAGTAGAAGGGAATCGCTTATTTAGAAGCATTGCCGAAGAAATTGCAACCCTTGTTAAAAAGTACAATGGTTCTCTAAGTGGTGAACATGGTGATGGTAGATTGCGTGGCGAGTTTATTCCGCAAATGGTGGGCGATAAAAACTATCGTTTGATGCTGGATTTGAAGCGTACCTGGGATGCTCGAAACATTTTTAATCCGAATAAAATTGTTGAAACGCCTTCGATGAATTCGATGTTGCGTTATACGCCGGGGCAAGAAACACCAAACTTTGAAACAATTTTTCGTTTTCATCAACAAGATATTTTACAACATGCGGAACAATGCAATGGGAGTGGTGATTGCAGAAAAACGCATTTGAGCGGCGGTACCATGTGTCCTTCTTACATGGCAACGCGTAACGAAAAAGATACAACCCGTGCAAGAGCCAATATTTTAAGAGAATTTTTAACGCACTCAAAAAAGGAGAATCGATTTGATCATCGTGAGATTTATGAAGTGATGTCGCTTTGCTTGAGTTGCAAGGCCTGTAAATCTGAATGTCCGAGTAATGTAGATATGGCCAAACTAAAGGCGGAATTTTTACAACATTATTATGATGCAAACGGCGTGCCTTTTCGCAGTAAATTGATTGCTAATTTTTCTACCATGGCCAAGATAGGTTCATGGGTTCCATTATTATACAATTTTGCGGTTACCGCACCCGGCATTAGTGCCATCATTAAATGGGGGAGTGGATTTGCGCAAAAACGCAGTATGCCCACATTGCATCGAACCACTTTGCATTCTTGGATGAAAAAGCATGTTGCAAAAACATCTACACAAGCGGGTAAAAAAGTGTATCTTTTTTGTGATGAATTTACCAATTATAACGATACGATAATCGGTCAAAAGGCTGTGTTATTGATAGAAAAATTAGGTTATCAAGTGGTGATTCCACCGCATATTGAAAGCGGTCGCGCTTGGTTAAGTAAGGGATTGGTGCGTCATGCCAAAACGATTGCCAATCAAAATATTGAATTGCTAAAGGATATCATTACTGCAGATACGCCGTTAATAGGTATTGAACCTTCAGCCATTCTTAGCTTTAGAGATGAATATGTTGATTTGGCGAATGATAATTTATTGGATGCTGCTCATGCGTTAGCTAAAAATGCACTAACTGTTGAGGAGTTTTTAGCCAAAGAAATAGAAGCCGGAAATATTGTTGCGGCGCAGTTTACCCAGGCTGCCAAATCTATTATTTTGCATGGGCATTGTCAACAAAAATCGGTCTCTTCCGTTGCGCCAACTCACAAAATTTTATCACTGCCGATTAATTACAAAGTTCAAACAATTCCTTCAGGATGTTGTGGAATGGCAGGCTCATTTGGGTATGAAAAAGAGCATTATGAATTATCGATGAAAATTGGGGAATT
>JBJOQA010000199.1:0-6412 GCA_046050225.1 Bacteroidota bacterium
CTATCAAACACATCCCATTCACCAAGCATTTGTAGCTGGTCACCAACATCTTTGGGAAAAAGTTGTGGTATATGATATGACGGTGGATTAACCCACCGCCTTGGTTCGTGTCCCCACGAACAATTCATTAATTAAACAAAAAAACTTCTTTCAATTCACATCATTACCCTACCCTAGTTAATTTCGCCTCAGTTCGTGTCCCCACGAACCATTCTCTATCCCCACCAACTTTTTAAATTTCAAAAAAGTATTCACAGCATCGCAAGAACCCTCCAATTAAAAAATTGAAACTATTGATCTCATTTATTACCGTTAATTTTATAGCCTCAATCAGCTTTTCGTGCATCCTAAAATTTACTATACAATCGGTTGGTTATTCGGCATCCTATTTTCAATGATAGGTTTGATTAACAGCTTTTGGGGAAACGACCCATTTTTTGGCGTTTTTATCCTTGTTGTTTCGTTCGTATTTTATCCGGCATTTAATCCAATGGCAAAAAAATTAACCGGGTACGCAGTTCCAATGTGGGTGAAAATACTATTGGGTTTATTCATTCTTTGGGCAAGCTTGGGCGTAGGCGAACTATTTGACAAAATTGAATTGATGAAGGCTTCTTTCCAATAATTAAAGTAAATCATTGCAGGCATGTTTTTTAATTTGGGTTTTAAACATTGCTGCCCATTTGTTACAATTTCAGTTTCTCAAAAAAATATTGCTCACTTACTTCTTTCACCTCTCCGGGTTGTAAGTCTTCCAAAGCAATATCTTCTATCGAAATTCTAATCAAACGCAAACATTTATGCCGAATTGCGGCAATCATTTTTCGTACCTGATGAAATTTTCCCTCGGTTAAAGTAATGGTTAACCAAGTGCTCGTAACATTTTTATGTAACAAAACGGTGGTAAGATCTTGAATAGATGCCGGCCTTTCTACTCTTTGCACCTCGCATGGCGTAGTTATAAATTGTTCGCCCAAAGGTGCGCTAATGGCAATACCGCTTGCTAGCTGATGAATAGCTTCATCACTTACCTTATTGGTAACTTGAACCAAGTATTTTCTTGCATGTGGTATTACGCCATGAAACAATAATTTGGTGATTTTTTTATTGGTAGTCAGCAACAATAGTCCTTCCGAATTTTTATCTAATCGGCCAATTGCATGGGTACCTTCCGGAAAATTAAAATCTACATCGCCCAATAACCTTACAGCATCTGAACTGATAAATTGAGACACCATATCATATGGTTTATTCAGTATAAAATAGCGATGACGTTGCATGAGTGAAATTAAAAATACAACAACCTACTTAATGCGTAACTAAAAGTTCGGCGCCGGTTTTAATTAAAATCATGGCTGCCGGTTTTATTTGCAAACTTCTACAATAGGCCTTTCCGCTAACCTCCGGTTGAAATAACGTGTTTGCGGGTATAATTACATCTGTGCTTCCATCCGGTACACGGGTGCACCCCCAATTCAACGGATTTTCCCAATCACGATTAACTTGACCCGTCCAACGATTTTCAAATTTTAATTCAGGAAAAGCCGGTAAAGCCGTACCATCTACTAAACAACGATATTTCGTTCCAATCATCGCCGAGTTGGGCAAAATTTCTAGATGAATGGTTTGTGTTCCTTTTGTAGTATCAGATTCTATTAAATTAACAAAACCACTACCAAAATCGGCCTGCCATTGATAGGTTAATCCAACTTGAGTTGAAGTATAAGAAATCCAAGCGCCCGTGCAATTTGCCGTTCCGGTGGGTGTCCATTTAAGTGCATAAAGCCTATTGGTTGAAACGCTGTCTGGCTGTGCCATTACGTCAATATAATAATTACCGGAATCCAATATTTGCTGCGCATTTACCACTCCATTTTTTGCAGGTATTTGCGCCACAATCCTTAATAAACTATCATAAATGGTAACAGTTGCCTGTTGAACCGAAACATTGTTTAACTGAAAATTAATTTGCTGCAAGCCGGTATTAGTTATACTATAACGGTCGATATCGGCAATGGCCGCATTGCCGCCCGATTGAGGTGTAATACGCCCGAAATAAAATTGATTTGATGCAATTGGATATGCAAATGAACGCGTACTCGGTTCGTCTATACCACATAAAATTCTATCTGTTTGATAGGCAATTTGCAAATGCCATAAACTAAAATTGCTAGCGGCTTGTATAGACATCAATGTGTCGGCAACGTCGGGATAATAATTATTTAAATTGGCTCTGGCCGCGTCTACAATACCATCGCCACCAATCCAACTGCCATCACCAATTATACAAGTGTAGGACAAATCGCGCGGTAATGTTTTACTATTTAAACCGGTAATCAAGTTATTGTTCGTGCCATTGCAATTAACGTCGTAATTATGATAAGAAGATGGAAAATTACTCATGGTAATTGCCGACTCTACACCGCCAAATAAATAAACGCCGGCACTTCCACTAAAATAGGAATAACGCAAATCTCGAACCGCTTCCGAAGATTCGTCTACAGCACCAAGGGCACCGGCAATCGGACTAAGCGGGCCAAAACTGGTATTGCTTCCGCCGTGCGGCGTACCAACGGTTAATAACTTTGCCACATGGTGCTGCCCATCTACTTGCCAATTGGAAACATTTTGCAAATACTCGCGTGAAGTTAAACCACCCATGCTGTGACCTGCCAATACCACTTTATTTCTGCCGGTAACATCAAGTATATATTGGATGGCGCGTTTTAAAGCGATGCCCTGTTTTACAATAGCAGATTGATTACTTCCTAAAGAATTCGTGTATTTAATACCGGTAGGTCCTACATCAAAATTCAATGTATAAAAATCAGCCTGTTGTAATGCAGCAGCGTCTGTCCAATTACCAATATCATTTTGCTTATTTGATGTACTAGTTGATCCATCCTGATTTAAACAAAAATCTAAGTTACCGCCATAACTCAATCCTGCGGCCTGCATATCTTGCAAAAAGGGTTTCCATACCGTATCATTACTATTAAGCCCATGTATCAACAAAACCGGATACGGTAGGTGCTGGCGATATTCGGGCGATGCGGTGATATTGATTGTTTGAGGAATTACGTAAAGGTTATTTTCATTGCTTTCGGCAATAGCATTTCGTGCATCTGTTGTTATTAGTAAATAATAAGTACCCGCCTCAATAGCGTAAGGTACAGACTGCACTAAGTAAATTGCATCGGATATTTTACCAGATACAAGTGAATCGATAGCTTGTTCTGCCAATAAAACTGAAGTAGAAGATACGGTTGGGGTAGTTGATAAATAAATTCGGCAATGCGAAAGCCCGGCTGCACTAGTGCCCAAATTAGTTACTCTAAACTCAATACTCAGCAACGAACCGGGCTGGGTTGTATTCTGATAAACTTTTGCATTAGCAATGGTGAGATCAGGCTGCGCAGCCACCCAATTGGCTATTAACAAACAAAAAATTAGTAGCAGGTTTTTCATTGCTTATTACCAAATTTTGATTACTATCGATAAAGATAAGGGCTGTTTGTATTTATCCTTTATGCTATGGCTATTCTCTTGAGTTTTTATTTTTGTTGTAGATTTTTATGCATTATAAACCATTTATTAGCAAATGCTTGGGTATCAGAAAAGGGAACGATGATTTAATTTATGGCGATGATTAAGATAACGACCCATTCACCCCAGCGTATTTGAATATGCCCAAACCGGAAAAATAATAGCTGTTGAGAAATACTAAATTTGTTGGACAATGCAATTAATTATGCTATTGACGAAAAGTATAAAAACTATCAATTATTCATAGCAAATCAAGTTATAAAAAGCAATAACATCAAACCTAATTTAGTTATCGCCGTGGCAAACTATATTGTTGAAGCATAATTTAAAAAGGAAGGGGTGGCACCAATATTAGTTGCCACCCCTTCCTTTTTAAATTAAGATTAGTTTCCTTTTTTAAACAATAGTTGTAATTGTTGCCAATCGGATGCTGCATCTATTACTGCTAATAATTTATCCCAATTTTTTAGCGGTTCTAATGAATGGAAATAATTATGTTTTATTGAAATTATAATGCTGTTTGCTGATTTTGTAGCTGTACTAATAAAGCAGCCTGTTTCATTCTCAACCTTTTTATTCAAGGCTTCAACACCCTCTGCAACATAACCCTCTGGCACTTCAATTTCTATAGAAAATTCGTTTCCAAATGCATAATCTCGATACACATCTATATTTCGCGTGCGCTGACCGGGGGATAAGTGTGTAACCTTTCCTTGCATTTTGCCTATTTCTAAAATCAGATTATTTCCTGCTTTTTTAACAACCCCTCCTAAAGAAATTTCTGAACTAAATATAAAGTCGGTATTGGTGTGATGAATACCTAAACTGTCTAATTTATAACTTGTTACAGCTTTTACCTCTTGATCAAAAAATCCCTCCGCTTCTAATTTAATGGCATTTCGCTGCGATTCTTTCCCACTCGCCATTTTACGCATTACTTCTTCCATCAATTTCCTACCATCCCTATCTCCCTTCATTTCATCAAGAAGCGATTCTTCTATTTGCAACATTTTGCGTTCAGAATCGTAATAATCTTCAAACAATATTAATGACTCCTGAGCTGGGCGTTTGAATGCGCCTTTTAATCTTGTATTCCTTTTGCATTTCGCTATAAGTTCATTTGGAATTAAAGAGATTTGAATTCGCTCATTTCGATAATTGTCTAAATAGTTATTACTTTTTATTGGTTTTCCCTTTGTAATTGTTGCCATTCCAGAATATTTATCATCTCCGGATTTTTTATCTGGATTATCATAATCTATATAAATTATTTCCTCTTGCTGGTCAAAATTGGAAGGTGTTTGGAATGGATCATCAAAAAATGAATTAAACGATACATACTTATTAATAGATGGCACATAAACAGATTTTAATACCTCCTTTTCATTCATAGTTTCATCTAAATGAGAGCCCTTGTTTTGAGGCGCTAGGGTAATTTTCGATGCTATATCATTGTATTTTAACAAACAATATGTTCCCAATGTAACATCCTCCCACTCATAGTTTAATGCTATACCCAAACTAGATGCATATTTATCCATTAATTTTCCTGCATTAATACCGTATATGGAGTATATCTCATTGAATATTCTATAAAATCTGTAACTATAAATTAACCAAGCAATTTTTTGCTCAGTTGGGAAGTCATCAAATTTCAATTTCGCCTTTCTTGTAAATGTTTTTGTTCGATTGATCATAGGACCATACCTCATCGAGCGATGATCTCTGTCTTGGTAGAAATTGGTATATAATTTACCGTACCTACTAGTTATTTCTTTCAACACATTTTCAATAGATCTATTTTTATACACTTCACCGGGTTTGTTTGAACCTAGTTGTTGATCTTTCCTTTTTTCTGAACCAACGGATAAATTTAGTTTTATAAATGAATGTTGTCTCGAAGGCGGAGCCCACAATTGCTGTTCAGATGCCTTCAAATTTTTTGCTTTACAATTAAGTAAAATTTGTGATGCGTCATTTTTGTTTACTTGCAACTCAGGAGCGCCATTAAAACTTCGATATTCAATGGCATACCTTGGTGCCATTTTTGCACTAAAAGAATAGTTTAATACAGGTACACTGCTTGACAAATTAATGAGATAGGTATCCTCACCGGCTTTAATATCAAACCGATCCTGGTTAGCAATAAATATGTCTAACAAGTCTCCCTTTTGCAAATCAGGAACAGCAACCTTAATAAGTTGTGCACTTCTGCCTTGTGTAATCATTACCATATCGCTAGCGTCTAATACGGTTATGGCACCATTCGGTTTAATTACCCTGAGGCCAATGTAACGATTTGAATAATTTTCATCACCAAAACCGGTTATAGAAGACAAATCCTCAAAACTAATTTCAGAATACGTTTGAACGGCTTTTGCATCATTTACTTTAATTAATTCGCGTACAATTTCTGTAACTTGTTGTTCCCTTTTTGTACCTAGAAATTCTTCTCCACCAACTAATCCTAATTCGGTATCATAATAGAGTTCTGTATGATGTGCTATGATTACGCTTGAATACTTGTTAAAAGAGTCTGGCAATTGACGAATAGAAAACTCTGATTTATCCCAAGACCAAACAAGATTACGAAACGCTTCAGACTCCTTTTTATACTTCTGGTTTTCTGATGTTTGTGCTATTAAAAAACCTACTGTAAATAATAACGTAGTAAGCAAAATGATAGTTTTTTTACGCATGTATTATTATTTTTTAATTAAAGTTATTTGTTGTTTATAAAAGTTTGATAGTTGTTCAATATCCTTATTCCATTGCTCAAACTGATTAACTTTAATTTCGGTGTTTAATAAATTAATTTCACACCGATAATTTAATTTACCGTTTGAATAAACATATTTAGCTGAAA
>JBJOQA010000200.1:0-5929 GCA_046050225.1 Bacteroidota bacterium
CCCTTAAAACCATCGATATAATCAAAGGCAGAACAGGTGCGCGCTTCCGCGGAAGTAACACTAATGCCCCACTCGTTATCCTGTACCAAAAATAAAATAGGCAATTGATGCAATGCTGCAAATTGAAACGCTTCACTTACTTCCCCCTCCGTAACCGAGGCATCACCTAAAGAACAAATTACCACCGAACCGGCTGTAATCGTATGTCCGGCCAAGGCCGCTACCCGCTCTTTAAATTGAACACCTTGTGCTACGCCTGTTGTTGGAATGGCCTGCATGCCCGTTGCACTGCTTTGATGAATGATGGTTGGCTTGTCGCCCGCATTGTAATTAGGATGAGAATAATAAGCTCGTCCGCCGGTAAATATATCTTCTCCTTTGGCGAGTAATTGCAACATGAGTTGATAGGGCGTAAAACCTAAACCGAGCAGCATACTTTCGTCGCGGTAATACGGACTAACATAATCGGTTACACGAAGTTGCCAAGCTGTGGCCAATTGAATCGCTTCATGTCCTTTAGATGTAGAATGCACATATTTACAAATCGATCGATTTTGTTCGTAGGTTTCGGCCATGGCACGCGCTACGCACATATGGTCATATGCTTTAAGCAAGATATCGTTGAACAGCATGCGCCAAATGTACCGTTTTTACGGTAATTAGTTGCGCCAACCATTGAGTTTTGCTTACGAAAAACGGAACACAAAAAAAGCCGGAACAAGTCCGGCTTTTCAACGAATATTTTTTATTACTTAACTTCCATTTTCAACAACATTTCCTTATCAATAAAGGCTTCTAATTCATCACCCACTACGCATTCTCCCACTCCTGCCGGCGTACCCGTAAAAATTAAATCGCCAATATTTAAAGAAAAATAGTTGGAAATATTTTCAATGATTTTATCAAAACTGAAAATCATTTGACCACTATTTCCCTGTTGAACTAATTCCTTATTTTTTAATAAACTAAACGGCACATTCTTTTTATTAAAGCCCGGCGCAATATCGATGAATTTTCCAACCGCTGCAGAATTATCAAAAGCTTTGGCTTTTTCCCAAGGAAGACCTTTTTCGCGTAACTCATTTTGGATATCACGTGCAGTAAAATCAATCCCTACTGAAATGCCGTTATAGTAATTGGAAGCATGACGTTCCTGAATATATTTACCATTTTTTGAAATACGCAAAACGAGCTCACACTCATAATGTAATTCATTGGTAAATTCGGGATAATAGAATGGGGTATGACTTTGCAATAAAGCACTTTTCGGCTTCATAAAAATGACCGGTTCCGTTGGTACCTCGTTGCCAAGCTCTTTGGCATGATCCGCATAATTGCGGCCTACACAAATAATTTTCATCTTCTTGTTTTGTTGTTTAGAGGATATCGGTATTGATGGGCGAATATATAAAAATCGCCTAAAAAAACAATTTATACTTAGTAAAAATACGGCCATTTTCGGGTAGATACAAGAAACTTAACCGAAAACAGGCGCATATTTTCAATATTCAATCATTATGGGGTAAACATCCTTGTCACACCCCGGCAATCGCTATTCTCCAAATATTTCAACAAGGCTTTCTATTGACTATCCTAGTTGAAAATTTTGCTTATTCAATTCATTCATAACGGGTTCTATTCCTGCTAAAACAAATTGTTCAATAGCTTCAACGCATTTTTGAATTTTTAATTGCACAAGCGGCACCTCCGTAGGCGTCCATTTACTCAGCACAAAATCGGCTTGCATCCCCCTTGGAAAGTTGTTTCCGATGCCAAAACGCAGCTTCGGATACTGATCAGTACCTATCACTGCCTGAATATCTCTCAACCCATTATGTCCAGCATGGGTACCCGTTGGCCTGATACGCACTTTTTCTAATGGTAACGATAAATCATCCACAATGGTTATGCTATGCTCCAAAGAAATTTTTTCCTTGTCGAGCCAGTATTTAAAGGCCTTTCCACTTAAATTCATATAAGTAGTAGGACAAATGCAAAACAACAATCGCCCTTTAATTTTAATCTCGGCCACCATCGCCAAACGATCCGTTCTAAAGCTGCCGCCTGCTTTCGCCACCAACGCTGCTACCACATCAAATCCAATATTATGACGGGTATTTGCATATTCGTTACCAATATTGCCTAATCCAACAATCAAGTACTTATTCATACCATTTAAAGCGTTGAAAAATTGATTCAACTTTTACAAAAAAAAGAAAAAAAAAGCAACAGACCACAAAAACAACATGAATACTTGAATATCAATTAGTTAAGTAAAATTACTGTCGTTAACCTAACTACAAAAGTAATTCTACGAATGCCTATTACGTAATAATACTTTTATTACCACGTTTGTAGTATTTATAGACAATTTCTTCAATTTTTCTACAACATAATTGAAAAATTACTATAACTTTAAGCTAACCTTAATAAACTGACTATGAAAAAGTTTCTCCTCATCGACGACCATGTGGTGGTAAGATCTGGTATTAAATTGTTGCTTCAAGATGTTTTCAAGCCTGCAGAGGTTTTGGAAGCAGGCGACGGTGAATCGGCTTTACCTATTGTAAAAGCCCATGACTTTGACCTCATTATGCTCGATATCCAAATGCCCAAAACGGATGCCATTGGATTATTAGAGCAAATTTTACACGAAAAACCGGGCACGCGTGTGATGGTTTTTTCGATGGGTGCTGAAAAAATATACGCTAAACGTTTTTTAAAGGCCGGCGCAAAGGGTTTTGTATCTAAAGAAGCCCCATTAGATGAAATTGTGAAGGCGGTAACGCAAATTTTAAATGATAAACGCTATATCAGCGAATCGTTAGCAAGCTTCTTGGCTGATGAATCTTTAACCAACGCAACTGAAAATCCGTTCAATAAACTTTCTGCGCGCGAATTTGAAATTGCTTCCTTGTTGCTACTAGGTAATACCATCAGCAATATTTCAAAATCTATCAACATTAAGGTATCTACGGTGGGTACGCACAAAACCCGCATGTTCGAAAAATTGGGTATTACCAATGTACTTCAGTTAAAAGAACTAGCTACCAACTATAATTTATAAGTGATTAAAAGATGTATTGGGTGTTATAAGCCCAATACATCTTTCATTGCAAATACACCTTTCTTATTCCAAATATATTCTGCCGCCAAAACTGCTCCTAATGCAAAACCTTGGCGATTATGTGCAGTATGGATTATTTCAATATCATCAATAGCCGAACTATATTTAACGCTATGGGTTCCCGGAGCGGGATCAATTCGATGGCTTAATATCGCAAGTTCTGTTTCTTCACCGGCTGCCGCATTCACCCAACTATTTTTCCTGTTTAAATTAGCAAGAATCTGCTCGGCTATCGTTATCGCCGTTCCGCTAGGTGCATCTTTTTTTGCGGTATGATGAATCTCGTCTACCGTAACATCATACGCAGCATGCCCATTCATCAATTTGGCCAATAACTGGTTAATCTCAAAAAAGATATTTACCCCTACACTAAAATTAGAGGCACAGAGCATACTGCCATTTTCGGCCTTGCAAAGTTCAACCACTTGCGGATAATGTTGCATCCAGCCCGTACTGCCCGAAACCACGGGTACACCGGCACGAATGCAAGTTTCAATATTTTGTTGCGCGGTATGCGGCGTGGTAAATTCAATCGCCACATCGCATGTTTTTAAATTCTCCACCGTAAAGGCATCCTGATTTTGCAAATCAATAATCAACGATGCCTCATGCCCTCGATCCGTTAAAATTTGATGAATGGCCTTTCCCATTTTGCCGTATCCTATTAATGCAACTTTCATGAAATGATTTTTTAATAAAAAGGCAATTTACATAAAAGCTGTGGCTCCCTACCTGAATTGGGCATTCAATTTAAAACTCATCAAAATGATTAAACTATATTCCTTTTTACCATTTCCTTTTTTTTCATGATATTCACTACATAAATTGCTTACCATGGGAGATACCCTTCAAATTAAAAAATCAGCAAAAAAATATGATGCTGTAATTGTGGGCTCGGGCGCCGGTGGCGGAATGGCCGCCTATGTTTTGGCTAACGCCGGATTAAAAGTATGTTTGCTCGAAGCTGGTGCAGATTTCGATCCCGCACTACATTCTTCTCAATTAAAAAATCCTTGGGAATCGCCAAGAAGAGGCGCCAGCACCAAGTTTCGTCCATTCGGCGATTTTGATGCTTGTTTTTGGGGTTGGGAAATCGATGGCGAACCTTTCACCCATGCACCCGGCGATAAATGGGAATGGTGGCGCGCGCGCATGGTAGGCGGACGCACCAATCACTGGGGAAGAATATCCTTAAGATTCGGTCCCAACGATTTTAAACGCCGCAGCATCGATGGCCTTGGAGATGATTGGCCAATTGGTTACGACGACATCAAACCCTTCTATGATAAAATTGATAAAATGTTGGGCATCTTTGGTACCAACGAAGGTTTGTATAATGATCCCGACGGCATTTTCCTTCCTCCTCCCAAACCACGTTTGCATGAAATATTTGTGAAAGAAGCCGCAGGCGGAATGGGCATTCCGGTGATTCCATCACGCTTATCCATACTTACAAAACCCATCAACAAAGATAGAGGCGCCTGTTTCTTTTGCGGTCAATGTGGTAGATCCTGCAAAGTGTATGGTGATTTTTCTTCCTCCTCTGTTTTGATAAAACCTGCACTGGCAACGGGTAATGTAGATTTAGTTACGCATGCCATGGCTAGAGAGGTTATCGTAAACGATGAAGGATTGGCAACCGGCATTTCTTACGTTAATAAAATCGACAACCAAGAATACCAAGTAAATGGCCGTGTGGTGATATTAGCAGCCAGTGCCTGCGAAAGCGCGCGTTTAATGTTGAATTCTAAATCAAAGAAACATCCCAACGGTATCGGTAATAGCAGTAATGTGGTGGGCAAATATTTACATGACTCTACCGGCGCTGCCATGGGTGGCATACTACCTAAATTGTTTGGCCGTAAGCGTTACAACGAAGATGGTGTAGGTGGCATGCATGTGTACACCCCTTGGTGGGGCGATAATAAGAAATTAGATTTCCCGAGAGGTTATCATATTGAATATTGGGGTGGCATGCAGCAACCTGCTTATGGTTTTGGTTTCGGCATGGAAAACCTTAATGGCAAATACAAAGTAAATGGCGTTCAAAAACAAGCCGGTGGCTATGGTGCCTCTTTAAAAGAGGATATGCGTTATTTCTACGGAGCCAGTGTAGGCATGGCCGGAAGAGGTGAAAGTATTGCGCTTGAAAGTAACTACTGCGAAATAGATCCTAATGTGGTAGATAAATACGGCATCCCTGTTTTGCGCTTCAACACCAAGTATAGTGAGCATGAAGTAAATCAGGCAAGGCACATGAAAGAAACCTTTAGAGAAATCATGCATAAAATGGGTGCAGTAATTACCTGGGGAGATAATGATAACGCCGATAATCAATACGGCCTTGCCAACCCCGGCAATATCATTCATGAAGCGGGTACGGTGCGCATGGGTGATAATCCTAAAAAATCAGCATTGAATAAATTTAGTCAGGCACACGATTGTAAAAATTTGTTTAATGTAGATGGCGGACAATTTGTTTCGCAAGCAGATAAAAATATCACCTGGACTATTTTGGCTCTTTCGATGCGTGCTTCTGAGTACATCGTTGATCAATTGAAAAAACAAAATTTGTAATGCTTAACCTACGGATAATTCCAACATTATGAACAGAAGAAATTCCATTAAAGCCCTGATCATCGGCACTGCTTCAACCAGCTTATTGGCAGAAGCTTGCAAAAGCAGCGATAAAAAATTGGATACGAAACAGCAAGCCGGAGCGCCGGATGCCGATCGCATGGAGGAAGAAAAAGCTTATTTAAAAAAGATATTGGGACAAGATAAATTCTTTAACCCACAAGA
>JBJOQA010000201.1:0-6667 GCA_046050225.1 Bacteroidota bacterium
AATTTTTGCCGCAGGAAATATGCCTAAAGTTACTTGTTGCTGCTCTCCTGCTTCAATGTTAAATTCAAATGCCTGACTAGAACACCAATCAATTTTTGCAATGATAGCGTGCGCACCGGCTGTAACTTGTAAGGTTCGTATTTGACCATTTTCGATAATACCAATCTTTTTCCCGTCAAGTATGAGTTGATAAGGTCGTAATCGATTATGATATTCGTTGGTGCGATGAATGGTAATACTAGCCATTAGTTGAGATATATTTTCACTATTGAATATACGAATAGAAATTTATTTTAATTCAACTTTACTAACAATAACACGCTTAACAAATTTATCGCAAATGACTAAAAGGATTTTTTGTATCATAATTGCGATAAACTTCCCTTATTTCGGCACTATCCAACATCGTTTTTAATTGGGCAATCGGCAACGAAAAAACGTTTTCCTTTATAAAATAATCATCCTCTCCAAATTCATTCTCCTCAAATAAGTATTGAAATTTACTGCTACAGGCCACAATACTATCATTTTTAATTGCAAGCACGCGCGCAAAATAAAAAGCTTCAAACTTATGATCAGGCAGTAGGATTTTATACACATCACCCACATTGGGTTTTAAAACATAAGCTTGTTCATCCATTGTTGTTTTCCATTCGGATAAGAAAAAAATGGCTACAGTTGCAATAACCAACAATGGCAAGGTGAATAGATAAAAAGGCGTTTTTGTTTCTTGGCGAAATTGATGTTGTAATGCTTCTAGTCTAATAGGTTCACCACAGTTTTTACAATGAATTTTCACTTCCTTTTCACCTGTAGGAATAACCGGTATAAAGCACATGTGATAGTAATCACGCCACACACGAACCTCCAAATCAAAAGTTTTACAATCGGTACAAGCATATTGCTGATTGGTATATTTTTTTATCCGTGCGCTCCTTGTACCGTAAAAGATAAACATGATGAGTAGTAATGATTCGTTCGAAAATGAAACAATATTTTGACTTGAAAATGCTACATATTTTCGAGCATAATTTTTAATTCAAGTTTAATTAAGCAGTGGTAAAATCAGCCCCTCAAAATCTTTTCCATCTTTTTTCCCTTTGCTAACTCATCTACCAGTTTGTCTAAATAACGTACTTGCCGGGTCAAGAGATTTTCTATATTTTCTATTCGGTACCCACAAATCGTTCCCGTTATCATCGCCGCGTTTGCATTTAATTTTGCCTGCCCAAAGAACGATTCAAAATTCACTTTATCGGCAATCAGCTTTTGCAATTGTTTCTCGCTATAACCGGTTAACCAAGTAATCACTTGATGCAATTCTTCGACGGTTCTGCCCTTCTTTTCTACCTTGGTTACATAATGGGGATATACCGATGCAAAAGTCATTTTTGCAATACGTTCGTCGTGATGGTCGGTGTTACTCATACAGATTGTTTATACAATAAATATCGCCCAAGGCGGAAATAATAGTATCATTAATTAATTCCATTTACTTCAGCATCAGAAATAATCAGCCTCGATTTCGTTGCTCTTCAAAATTTTTCCTTTTCAAAAAAAGATCATTTTCTTCGAAGAAATAATTGCGAATAAATTCAACGGTTTCAGACACAGTATTAAAGCCTTTTAAAAAATCTCCGGGCCCCGGCCCCGGTGCCCACTCCCACTGTTCTACTTTAAACAACTCTTTCATTCCAAACTTGTTTTTGGAATAGTAGATATTCACCATCGGACAATCAGAATAATAAAGATCTGCTTTTCTTTTTCCCTTTGCGCGATGCCGAATTGCAGGTGAATCCTTCCATGCTTCAATTGTATTACCCACCAAACCAATGGGCTTTAATACAGCCATATGTTGATCATCATTTTGTAATACAACTAATGACAAAATCGTAAGCTCATGAATAAGTTCTTCAATTGTATTTTGGTCCATTAGTTTAGCTGATAAATTTTGCCTAATCCATTTTTAAGTTAAAATGCAAGTTAGCTTTTGTGTAAATAAGCTACCATATTTTTTGAAAATTACTAGCGTAGATTGTTGCGCCTATACCAACATGTAGTATTGCGTGCTACTCAACCATAAGCCAATAATTGAACTAAAATTTACATTTTATTATGTACTTACACCTAGGTAAAAAAAAATGATAGCACTTATTTTTTCTATTCCCTCAAAAATATGAAATAGTGAGACTGATCAGAATTACCAATAATATAAGTTACATTATGTTCAGTGCCGTTAGAATTATTATCGGGATAGGAAACAGATGAGACGGTAGCGATTGCCAGATCGCTTTAATTTCTGTCAAATTTCATTTTGGCCGCACGGTTAATAGTATTGTTCAAGTAAAAAGCCCAAGACTATTTTTTGCTATATCCCATTTTAAGATTGAATATCTGTCTCCATTAGGGATTAATTGAACTCCCATTCAGTAAAGATGAAACTTCATCGAATTACAAAAGGAAGCATATTACATTTTAAAAAGTATCCAGTTAAATCTTACCAATCCGGCTTGGGTTGCATCATAAATCAACTCGATGGTATTAATGCTTGCTAGTTTGGCTAGTTTGATAGTGCCGGGAACCCCATCTGCGGCAGACACTAAAAGTACCGTATTGGCTAATTCCCAGCCACTGGGTAATGGTGGAATACTAATGTTATAAGGAGTTGTAACGCCGGTTGCAACCGTGAAAACAGCTGTACCGCTGTATTTGGTTTTAATGGCTCCGTTTACATCTAAGGTTACGGTTGGATCGGCAGTACCTACACCCACTCTACCATTTCGTACAACCAATGCATCCCCTTTTTGAGAAGCTACAAAGGTTTGAAATCCCCAATCACAGTTAGGGCAAGTACTGGATCTGCCGCCCGTATAACCATTCGTCGTATTTCCATAAGCCCACAGATTGTCGGTGATACTAGGAGCGCTAAACTCAATCGTGTACACATTTCCCGCTGTTATCATTAATGGATTACTGAGCGTAAAGTATTGAAAAGCTCCATTATTGGTAACCGAATAAGTAACTGCATTGGTAGACAACAAGGTACCCGAATTGCCTTCGCCGGCAAATATTTTGATAGTTCCCGGCGAAGGTAAATTGTAAAGTGGTGAACTTACTTGCAAATTAAGCCGCACTAACAAACCGGAAGCGCCGGCAGTAAAAGATTGCCAATTAGTTGAGTTTGTGGTGATTCCAATATGGGTATCGGTAAATTGTTGATCTAGGGTATTGTTATCCAAAACAAGCGATTTAACTTGTAATTCACCAACGGGCGTTGAAATACCTAAGCCTAAACTATCCGTCTTGCTAGCCATTTTTTCCCAATGTGCTACGCCAACACTATCTGATAATAAAACATAGCCATTTGCGGCACCTTCCGGCAATTGCAAACGGGTTGTTTTAATGGTTCCGACTACATCCAGCTTTGCGGTTGGACTGTCAACTCCAATTCCCAAATTACCGGTAATATTTGCGTTTCCTCCAATAGATAATCTATTAACCGGCATCGTAGTACCGATACCAACATAGCCGTTATTATCGATGCCTAATCTGCATATATTTAGCGTACGATCAATAATTTGAAAAGTCGCATTTATCCCTGTATTATTTGCTCCGGCAAATAAAGACCATTTTCTAGCTCCATATTTTTCCAGTAATATTTCTATATCTGCAGCTTGAACTAAATGCAATTTACTTAGGGGTGTAGCAATACCGATTCCTAAATTGCCGGTAATATTGGCACTACCGTTAACCGTTAGCTTATTATTTGCCACGTCTGTACCAATCGCGAGTGTCCCGAAAATAATATTATTTCCGTTCATTACCGAATTGCCGTTTACAGATAATTTTGCAATAGGATTGGGATAACCAATTCCCAAATTTCCGGTGATATCAGCCGATCCGTTAACGGAAAGTATGTTATTGGGATTAGTAGTACCAATCCCGACTTTTTGCGCATTAAGATTTTGACACACGAATACAAATACAAACGGGATGAAAAATTTTTTCATGTAAAATTCGATTGGCTAAGAGATTGACTTTTTATTAAATACGGCAAAAGGGCTGTTTCTAAAATGCGAGAACCATTTGCTGTTGCCTCAAAATTAATTGCAATTATTCTTAAACCATAAACGAGGATTTTTTTTTGACATTTGTCAAATAGCAGTCTTCTTCAATCGGTTATTACTGCGGATTCTGCTCAACGTTGCCAGATTGATGCCCAGGAAGGAAGCGATATAAGTAAGCTGAATACGGTTGGCCAAATGATTGTAGGTTTTTAAAAAGAATTCGTATTTTTTTTCGGCCTTACTGATGCGGCCAATCAGTGCACGAATTTCGGCATCTGCATAATATTTTTCGTACATGCGCCTGGCAGGGATATTAAATACCGGAACTAATTCGTAAAGTCGCTGTAAATTTTGATAGCTAATCCCTATTAATTCTGCGTCTTCCAATATTTCTAAATGATCTACACTGGGCACTTGCAACACAAAGCTGGCGATGGATGCAGCTAATTCATTTTCTACCGAAATCCAAGTAGTAAAATCAGTTTTACCTTCTATCACATAACCACGTACCACTCCTTTTCTAATGAAATAAATCATCTCACAAATATTTCCTGCTTGATGTAAAATGGCACCTCTTTTTAAATGAAGTACACACATGTGCTGCTGAAAATAATTTTTCACCTCCTCCGGTAGTGGATAAATTCCGTTAAAAAAAGCATACACTTGGGCTACTTGGCCGGTTGTTGCAGGCTTAGGAGATAAATGTGCTTTATACATGGACTAAATACCGTTGCTTTTAAAGAATTTTCACTGCTATGGCTATACGATTGCAAACAGTAAGTAGCAGTAGGGGCGAAAATACTGAATGACCCAACAAAAACAAATCTTTGCGGCAAAAAGAAGGCCGATTTATTTCTCGATTTAAAACTAACGTTATTAAATAAACGAAGATAAATTAATATTTTCAACGCAATCAACACACGAATTAATACCATTAGCAGCGTCGCACTAACTCCCCTTTCCTTTTTACAATATTTTCATAATCCCACTGAATGGTTTTTGATTTTTCTAACCAACGCTGTAAATCAGCTGTGTTAATTTCATTTACATCCGTGTAAAAAATAGATGCATCTTTAAATTTCTTACCAACAACGGCAAGTTGTGGTTCGTTAAAGTCGGCACCACTCCAAAACATCAAACGCCAACCGGCCTTTTGTTTGCTATAGCCAACAATTGGATTATTGTTTATAAACCAAACCGGAAAGGAATGCCAAATTTTACCGGAAGCCTCCGGAAGCATATCTTCAATTTGACTTGCGAGCAAGCTACAAATCTCTTGATCACCGGGCAATTGAGAAAGATTAAATTTTTTTATTGCTTCATTCATCATGAACACAAATTAAAAAAAATAACTAAGTAAAAGAACACATCCCTTGGGGCTTTGCCGCTATTTCTAAACATCCTTTGCACGAAATAGGACAGGTCTAAATTTGTTTTAATAATTTGGCGGGAATACCTCCTACAATGGTATTATCGGCTACATCAGCAGTAACTACTGCCCCCGCAGCAACAATTGCATTTTCACCAATCGTTACACCCGGCAAAACGGTAACACCAGCGCCAAGCCATGCATTTTTTTTGATATGAACTCGATTCAGCACTAAAGATTTTCGTTGCTGCGGATCGATAGGATGATTTTCTGTGATCAGATTCACTTTCGGGCCAATTAATACATTATCGTCAATGGTAATGCCACCAAGGTCTAAAAAGCTACAAGCATGATTGATGAAAACCTGCTTTCCAATTTTTATATGTTTTCCAAAGTTGGTATAAAAGGGAACAAAAATGGTGGTAGAACTATCAATATCTTGCTCAATAATTTCACTCAAGATGCGTCTAATTTCATCAACACTTTGTGCAGTATTAAGCGCCGCATTTTTTTGAATTGTATCTGCAACCACCTCCCAAATCAGTTTCAATTGGGGGTCATGATGATCAATTGTTCCCCCCATTAACATTCTTCTAAATATTTCAGGTTGAGTTTGCATGTTGCAAATTTTTAATCAATACAAAAATTCTGTTTTTTTTGATGCTGCAAAAGTTGAAACATCTATTAGTTCTAAAGCTAAAACCATATTTTTTACTGTTTCTTTATAATCTTTAAAATGTGCTGTTTGGATATGCATTAAGTAGGCATCTTTATCTGCATAAATCTCCAAAATAGTAATTTGATTGGGATGCAGTTTATCCGCAACTGCGTAGTAGGATAAAACACCCGGTTCCAGGCTTATCGCAGCTTTCATTTGTTTTTGTAGTGCCTGCTGATAACTTGCTATTTGGGTTGAGTCAACCGTTATTTTTGCAATACGCACCATTTGGGTATGATCTTGTGCTTTCAATATAGCTGTAAATGAAAAAGTTAATAAGATAAGAAGTAGAAAAAAGCGCTGCCCACCCGGCAACATTATTAATAAGTTATTCATTCGTTTTTTTAGCAAAAGCATTGATAACATATTTCTAAATATTAATTACAAAATTTAAAGAGTACCTCTAACGTTTATGACTAAACGAAATTAAACCTCACCGGCTTGTTGAATAAATGCATCTATATTATCATCAGTTAGCAAGTGCAATCGTTGTGTAATTGTATCCGCCTCCCA
>JBJOQA010000202.1:0-10359 GCA_046050225.1 Bacteroidota bacterium
GATTTAAATCTTGCATTTGCAAAAGCAACTCAAACAGAAAAAGCTACAACTGCCGCATTGGCCTAACCTTTAGCAAAATAATTATTTGAATGCCGAAGGAAGAATAAAAGGCTTAACCTATCGGTAGGTTTTCATCATCTATTGGTTTTACGCAATAGATAAAAGATTTTTTTATGTCATTAACAACCAAATTAAACATCGGCCTTTTTGGATTTGGAACAGTAGGAAAAGGATTGTACGATGTTTTACACCAAACACCCGCTTTACAAGCCAATATCAAAAAAATATGTATCAAACAGGCGAATAAGAAGCGCGCAATTGATGCAGCGTATTTTACCACTCAGGCTAATGATCTATTGGAAGATGAATCTATCAATGTAATTGTAGAATTAATTGATGATGCTGCAGCAGCTTTTGAGATTGTGAAGGCGGCACTCAGCAAAAAGAAAGCAGTGGTGAGTGCCAATAAGAAAATGATTGCAACACATTTTCAAGAGTTGTTGCAATTACAAGAAACCTATCAAACGCCCTTTTTATACGAAGGCAGTTGCTGTGCAAGTTTACCCGTTATCAGAAATTTGGAAGAATATTATGATAACGATTTACTGCACTCATTTAGAGGTATTGTGAATGGATCAACCAATTTTATTTTGCATAAAATGTTTGCCGAAAATTTAGAATTTGAGCAAGCATTATTGGAAGCGCAACAAGCCGGCTTTGCCGAAAGTAATCCGGCCTTAGATGTAGAAGGTTTTGATGCTGCCAATAAACTCAGTATTTTATTAGCGCATTCTTTTGGTACAATCACCCACCCCGAAGAACTCATTTTTACCGGCATACAAAACATTCAATCACAAGATGCAGCCATTGCCGCAGGCCGCCATCAAACTATTAAATTAGTGGCGCATGCACAACGGTTGAAAAATGGCCAATTAGCTGCCTTTGTTTTACCGCAATTAGTAGCTACACATGATGATTTATACAGTGTTTCGGAAGAAAATAATGCGGTAATTATTGAAAGTAGTTTTGCCACTAAACATTTCTTCAAAGGAAAAGGCGCTGGTGCATTTCCTACGGCAGCAGCAGTATTGAGTGATATTGCGGCGCTTCGTTACCAATATAAATACGAATACAAAAAAATTGGGCAGCCTTTTGCAACGCAACTTACTAGTCAATATTATTTAAAGGTATTAGTTCGGTTTGAAGCCAATGAATTAATTAATGAATCAAATTTTGAAGCCATTGAAGAATGGCATCAAGAAGCACATTCTAATTGGTTGGTGGGCATTATTTCGGCAGAAAAACTACTCTACGAAAATTGGTGGTATCAACCCGGCGTTTCTTTAATTGCCTGCGAAAACCCGGTAATTGACGATTTAGAATACCGAAAAATTCGCAAAAGAAGCTTAGAATTAGCCGGCGTACATTAAATCTGCCCTTTTGGCCCGTTTTACCTACCCTTAAGCTGTTAATTCCACCATATTTTAAGAACATTTTCGTTATTTTGCGGCTTCATCAGGCTGCGGAGAGGAACCTCTTGCAGGGCTTTTTGCCGAAGTGGAAGTGTGCGACGCCACCGAAGCTGAAACCGGATTCCAAAGCCTGGACCAAAAAATAAAAAATTATGTGCGGAATTGTTGGTTATACCGGGCCGAGAGAAGCCTATCCTATTGTAATTAAGGGACTTAAAAGATTAGAATATCGCGGTTACGATAGTACCGGTGTGGCGCTATTGAACGGCGGATTAAAAGTTTACAAGAAAAAAGGACGTGTTGCCGATTTGGAAGAATACACCGTTGGCAAAGATTTACATTCACATATTGGTATCGGTCACACCCGTTGGGCTACCCACGGCGAACCTAGTGATCGCAATGCGCATCCGCATTTATCTGCAAGCGGCAAGTTGGCAATGATACACAATGGCATCATTGAAAACTATGCACAAATTAAAAAAGACCTTTTAAATAAAGGTTACAGTTTTAGTAGTGATACCGATACGGAGGTATTGCTCAATTTTATTGAAGACATCCAAAAAAATAACGAGTGCGGTTTAGAAGAAGCCGTACGTATTGCATTGCGCCGTATCACCGGTGCCTATTGCATATTATTAATTGATCAAGCAGATCCCGAAACCATTATTGCTGCAAGAAAAGGAAGTCCGCTCGTAATTGGCGTGGGCAAAGGCGAACACTTTTTAGGTAGCGATGCATCTCCCATGTTAGAATACACGAAAGAAGTTGTGTATGTAAATGACTATGAATTGGCAATCGTTCGTCCGGATGAACTAATCCTAAAAAATCTAGGCAACGAAAAAATCACCCCATTCATTACCAAATTGGATATGGAATTAGCTGCCATTGAAAAAGGTGGTTACGACCATTTCATGTTGAAAGAAATTTTTGAACAACCTACCACCATTCATGATTGTTTGCGCGGTCGTTTAGACGCCAAAGCCGGAACTATAACCATGAGCGGGGTTCAAGATAATATTGATGCCTTTAAAAATGCGCAACGTATTATTATTGTGGCTTGCGGTACTAGTTGGCATGCGGGTTTGGTGGCCGAATATATTATTGAAGAATTATGTCGTATTCCGGTGGAAGTGGAATATGCGTCTGAATTTAGATATCGTAATCCGATTATTAATAAGGGAGATATCATTATTGCCGTATCGCAAAGTGGTGAAACGGCCGATACATTGGTAGCCATTGAAAAAGCAAAAGAACAAGGTGCCATCATATTTGGCATCGTAAATGCCGTTGGCTCTTCTATCGCAAGAATTAGCCATGGCGGCGCATATACCCATGCCGGTCCTGAAATTGGCGTTGCCAGCACTAAAGCTTTTACCGGCCAGTTGGCCGTATTAGCCATGATTGCCTTGAAAGTGGGTAAAGAAAAAGGCACGATTACCGACGAAAAATACAATCAGTTATTATTAGAATTAGAATCTATCCCTGAAAAAGTGGAAGCGTTACTAAAAACGGCAGAAAACTTAAAGGTGATTGCTGAAAAATATAAAGGTGCAAGTGATGCTTTATTTTTAGGAAGAGGATACAACTTTCCTATTGCTTTGGAAGGCGCTTTGAAGTTAAAAGAAATATCTTACATCCATGCAGAAGGATATCCGGCTGCTGAGATGAAGCATGGCCCGATTGCCTTGGTTACTGAAGCATTGCCGGTTGTATTTGTTGCTACCAAAGACAGCTATCACGAAAAAATTGTGAGCAATATTCAAGAAATTAAAGCGCGTAAAGGAAAGGTTATTGCCATTATTACTGAAGGAGATGATGTAATTCCTGCTTTAGCAGATGATGTTTATTTTGTGCCACCGGCAGATGAAATTTTGGCTCCGCTATTAAGTTGTATTCCATTGCAATTGCTTTCTTACTACGTAGGTATTGCAAAAGGCGTGGATGTTGACAAGCCAAGAAATCTTGCAAAGAGTGTAACAGTAGAATAAGATTAATTAATACAACTTTACCTTATTACTAACCCATAACAGTAGTGCTGTTGTGGGTTAGTTGTTATGGAGGGGATGGAAGGTTTGAGGCGTTGAATCGTTTAAGGTTTGAAGAGTTTAAGTCGTTTAAGGTTTAAAAGTTTAAGGTTGGGCTGCGTTCGCCGCTGCGCTGGATCAAAGGAACGTTTCAACGTTTAAATCATTTGATGGGATTTAATCATCAGCCACGGGTTTCAACCCGTGGTTGCAATACACGTTCGCCGCTAGGCTGGATGGAGGAACGTTTGAAGGTTTGAAGCGTTTAAATCGTTGTTCGGCCGCCGCTGCGCTAGATCATGTTTGTGTGGGTGTTTCGTGAGGACACGAACCACGGCGGTTGCAATTTAACGTGCCGTTGGATTTGGGACTGGCCTCAGAAAAATGGCGTGAAGAAATGGCGGTCATGCAGCGTTAAGCAGCGAAAATATTCAGCTTTGCGACAAAGTAGAAATTAGTATTCGCTCAATAACGATCAAATGTTCAGCCTTAGCTTTTTCGCTGTAGCGCAATGAACGACATTTTAGCCAATTTTTCTGCAGCCTTGATTTTTTGCTTCTTTTTTATCAAGAAAAAAGAAGGAGGAAGAGGTTGGAAGGTTGGAAACGTTTCAAGGTTTGAATCGTTTTAACGTTTAAGGCGTTTAAGGTTTAACGTTTGAAGGGTTTTAGTCGTTGCAAGTTCGCCGTTGGGCGGAAAGTCAAAAAATAGAATTTACAATTCCAATATTCGTGATTAGCTTACAGTTTGCTTATTTGCTTATTAGAAAAATATCGGTATGAATATTATCAAAAAACATGCGCTCAACAATTTGGGCTACCAGTTTGTTGACCCTAAGTATATTCCTGAAGGACAAGATGAATACTATCTGCGTTATATTCAAAACCCCAACGGTCATTTGTATCGAAAGCTCAACTCTTATGAAATTGAAGTGTTGGTGCGTAATAACAACACCTCAGATGATTGGAACAAAATTTTAGTATCGCAATCATTTCGACCTGAGTTGGTGAAAAACTGCCAGTTTCATGGCTTGATACGTATCGGAAATTTAGAGCCCCTGTTTTTGGAGTTCCATAATCTTCGCATGCAGGTAGGTCTTTATAACAGTACCATCATTAGCTGCGATTTAGGCAACAATGTATGTATCGACAATGTAAATTATTTAAGTCACTATATCATTGGTAACGAAGTAATGATTGCCAATGTAAATGAATTGGCTGCTACCGATAAAGCCAAATTTGGCAATGGTATTATTTATGACGGCGAAGATGAGAAAGTTCGCGTTTGGATGGAGCTTTGTAATGAGAATGGCGGCCGACGCGTACTACCCTTTAATGGCATGCTGCCCGGCGATGCATTTTTGTGGAGTAAATACATTGCCGATGAAGCCCTTGTAAAAAAATTCATTCAATTTACCGAAGACAAATTTGATAAACGCCAAGGCTATTACGGTCAAATTGGAGACCGCACTGTGATTAAAAATTGTAAGATTTTAAAAGATGTTTTGATAGGAACCGATGCCTATTTAAAGGGGGCTAACAAACTTAAAAACTTAACCATTAAAAGCGACGCTAAACGTAAATCACAAATTGGCGAAGGCTGCGAATTGGTAAATGGTATTGTAGGCTATGGTTGTCGTGTATTCTATGGCGTTAAAG
Source organism: Bacteroidota bacterium (assembly GCA_046050225.1). Taxonomy (GTDB): domain Bacteria; phylum Bacteroidota; class Bacteroidia; order Chitinophagales; family Chitinophagaceae; genus Ferruginibacter. Next base: position 5,155 of record JBJOQA010000202.1, read on the forward strand.
CGGTTCGCTTTGTGATGGCTTCCCACTCCCAACTAAAATATGGTGCACGTTTGATTAACTCCTATTTAGGCAACAATTCCACCATATCATGTTGTGAGGTTTTGAACTCATTAATTTTCCCTGCGCATGAGCAGCACCATAACAATTCATTTTTATGTGCTTCAATGGTGATGGGACAAAGTAATATTGCTGCCGGTGCTACTATTGGCAGCAATCATAATAGCAGAAGTGCAGACGGCGAAATCATTGCCGGCAGGGGTTTTTGGCCCGGCCTTTGTGTAAGTTTGAAACACAATTCAAAATTTGCCTCCTTCAATATTATTGCAAAAGGCGATTTTCCTGCCGAGCTAAACATCCCTGTTCCATTTAGTTTAATTAGCAATGACGTATCCAATAATAAACTAGTAGTATTACCCGGCTATTGGTTTAAATACAACATGTATGCATTAGAACGTAATGCTTGGAAGTATGTAGATCGTGACAAGCGAACCTCCAAAATTCAACAAATTGAATATGACTATTTAGCACCGGATACCATTAATGAATTATTTAACGGATTACAAATTTTAACCTCGTTGCAGCCCGACGAAAAAGGCACTGCACAAGTTACCGGATGGGAAAATACGCGCCGCGTTACTGAGATTTTGAAAGTACCGCAATCCATCGAATTATTTAAAGAACTAATTCGCTATTATGGAACAAGATGTTTAATTCAGCATATCCGCAATAATAAATTCGACAGTTTTGAAAGTTTTAAGAAGAGCCTGAGTGCGAAAATAGCACGCAGCAATTGGATTAATGTAGGCGGACAACTCATGCAAGAATCGGATGTACATAAATTGAAACAAGATGTAAAGTCCGGCAAAATTGATAGTTGGTATTCCCTGCACGATCGTTACAAGGTAATTGGTGAAAATTATAACGAAACCAAATTACAACATGGATATACCGCTTTGTTAGAAATATTGGGTATCACTTCACGTCAATTCAATGCCGAACAATTGAAAACATTGCTACAACAAGCAATAGCTACTCGCGAATGGATGTGCAAGGGTATTTATGATTCCCGAGCAAAAGACTATACCAATCCTTTCAGAACCATGATTTATGAAACAACGGAAGAAATGAATAAGGTAATTGGCAAATTGGAAGACAATAGTTTTATTCAACAAGAAACCGGAGCACTATTTGAATTTAAAAAAGAAATCAAATCCATCATCCGCAAATACAAATTGTAAATAGCCGAACATGTTAAAAAATAGTTTATTGTCCTTGTTATTGTTATTGAGCGGCATTTCGGCAATTGCCCAAAAATTGAGCATCGCGCAACACAAAATAAAACTAGAACAGGCAACAAACCCATTTGCTTATGTTCAAACCGTGATGAAGAAAAAATTTAAGGTAGACACGGTGAGTGTATTTCACCTTACCAATTTTGTAGGATTAGCCGACAGCCTAGCATGCAAAGGGAAAATAGGCAAAGTGTATGGTCCATTTAAACAGAACAATATTCTTATTCAGGTTTTAGCCAAATTACCCAATCGATTTTATCATGTAAAACATATTGTAATCGATACCGGTGTTTTTAAAAAGCAATTTGCCGATTCGATGGCCGATAAAATAATCACGCGCATTTTATCCGGAGCTAATAGTTTTGAAGAAATGGCGGCCTCTTACAGCGCCGATTTATATTCGGCTCCTAAAGGAGGAGATTTAGGTTGGTTTGCCAAAGGTGCTATGCTTCCACAACTAGATGAAGTAATTGAGCAACATCGCAAAACAGATATTTTTAAGCTTTGGTCACCGGCAGGTTTACATATTATTTATTTGCCCGATGCCCCCAAAAAGCAAGATGGTCATGCTCTTTTGCTACGGGTATTTTTATAAACCCCTAGTTTTTATTTGTTGCAGCGGCCTTTAAGGCTAAAAACTCATCAATTCTAACACGTTCGCGTTGGATGATTGGGATGTATTTGGCAACACGTTCTAAGAAGGTATTATAGATTGTTTCCATTTCTGAAAGTTGTTCCACATTTGGTGCCTGCATTTCTAGTGTTTTCAACATATCATCAAACCCCGGAATACCAACCATAGAAAACGTGGGCTTAATTTTATGTACCAATCTTCCAAATGGGATGCGATCATTTTGTTCATATAATTTTTTCACATCTTCCACTTGCGGCACAACGGTAGATTCAAAGATTTCGAACAGCACTTTAGCGTACTCATAATCCTCATCAATCAATTCTTTTAAATGAGCACGATTTAATTCGGGATCAAATTCAAAAACCAGTTTTTTAGGTGCAGCCACTACCGTTGATTCAACAACTGCATTTGCAGGCTTTTCATTGATTAATGAAGCCTTTGGTGTAAGTGTTTTCAAAAAGGTAACCATTGCTGTTTTTAATTGAGTTGGTGTGTACGGTTTAGAAACAAAATCATTAATTCCGGATTCTCGAGCTTTTTGTTTAAGCCCTATAATAGCGGTTGCAGAAACCCCAACAATCGGAATATTTTTATACCATTCATTCGAGTTACGAATTTCTAAGGTAGCTTGAATGCCATCCATTACGGGCATTTGCAAATCCATCAAAACCAAATCATAACTATCGGGTATTTGTAACAATTCAAGTGCCTCTGCGCCATTTACTGCAAAATCGTGGTGCACTTCCCATTTGGTTAAAAGCTTACCAATATATTTTCTATTTACCTCATTATCTTCTGCCACTAATACGCGATAACCGGCTAAACTTTCTACTTCTTCTTCAACTAGTAGTGGTACCTCAAGCTTACCAACTGTTTTACCTTTTTTCAAAGGCAATAAAATACTGAATTTGGTACCAACACCTTCCTGACTTTCTAAGTGAATACTTCCATTTAAAAACTCAATTAATTTTTTGGTAATCGCCAGGCCTAAACCACTTCCCTTTGCACGACTTTCTTCATCTCCGCCCTGAATAAATTTTTCAAAAATGCGACTTTGTTCAACACGCGATATTCCTCTACCAGTATCTGAAATCACTACATTCAGCAACACTTTATCATCTAAATTGGAATACAATTCGGCCTGCAACTTAATATTCCCTTTTTCTGTGAATTTGCTTGCATTGGTTAGTATATTCAGTAATATTTGGGTAATGAGTAAGTCGTCGCTCACTACATATTGAACCGGACTGTTTGGATATTCAAACAGCACTTGTACATCCGAATTTTTGTGTTGTATACGAATCGTTTTTTCTAATCCGTTTAGCAAGCGAACAATATCTATTTCTTTATAATTTGCTTCAATTTTACCGGCTTCAATCTTTGTAATATCTAAGATATTGGTAACTAGTCGCAACAAAATTTCTGTACTACTTTGCACCACATCCAGATATTCTTTTTGTTCTTTGTTAACCGGTGTATCCTGCAAAAGATAGGTCATGCCTGCGATAGCGTTTAAAGGCGTGCGAATTTCATGACTCATATTGGCTAAAAACTCTTGTTCGGCGGCCTGCGCTTTTTCTGCAACTTCTTTTGCGGCTTTTAATTGTGTTTGTAGTGTTTTTTGATGAGTAATATCTAAATGAATCCCTATCGATCCAATCATTTCTCGATTATCGTTAAACATCGGCGCGCCGCTGATTAACCACCAAAGTGGATCGCCATTTTTATTTTTAACCCGCAATTCGTATGCATCCGAAACGCCAGCTTTCCTTTTCTCATTTCGTTCAATGGTGGCCACGCTCATTTCATTTTCTGTAAACAATGCACGCGCCGATTGCCCGATTAATTCATATAATGAATAACCGCTCATTTCACAAAAACTATTATTGGCGTATTGAATTACTTCATCATTATTTACTTCCAACAAACCTAAGTTCATATTAGCAATAATCGATCGGTATTTTTCTTCCCGAATACTAAGTGCTTGTTGGGCTAATTTTTCGGCGGTAACATCCGTATATTTCCAAAGATGACCGCGATAAATCGCATCGATATAAATCGGGATATAATCTCTACTATAAAAACGCCCATCTGCCAATTCAAGCACATCCCCTATTACCAGTGTTTTGCGTGTTAATAATTTAGATATATCAGACACAAAACCATGCGGATCTTTAAACAAATGCTTGGCTTGTTGGGCAGAGGAAGAACAATCTGCTCCTACTAAAGCTTCTGCGGGTGCAGGCACTTGAAACATCTCACAAAATAGCGGATTTACAAGTACTATTTTACGATGTTCATCTTCTACTAAAATACCGGCTTGTAAGTTACTGATAAGCGAAGTAAGACGGTTTTGCGATTCTTGCAATTTTTGAGCAGAATGCTTTTTCTCGGTTACATTTTCTTCAATAGCAAAGAAGCCAATCACCTTACCGCCTTCCCCTTTAATGGGCTGGCATTGAATATTAACCCAATAAGCCTGCCCTGTTCGCGAATAATTCAACACCTCGGTTGAAAAAGATTCTCCTTGTTTCAACTTTTCTTGCATGAAGACTTTACTCTCCTCATTAGTTCCCGGCCCCTGCAAAAAACTTCCCGGCTTACGCCCCATCACTTCATCCTTGGAGAAGCCTGTCATTTGCGTAAAGCTTCTATTTACCCATTCAATTTCGCCTTTCGCATTTGCAATAATTACGGCATTGATATTATCTTCTGCGATAAGCGATAAAATCTTTAGTCTTTCTTCCTGTGCACGCTGATGGGTAACGTCTTCTAAAATCATAAAAAACTGACGTTCTACATCTAAACCATCAGGCAATGGCTGCCCTTTTGCTTTGCACCAAAACTTTGTACCGTGTTTTCTTTTGAATTGAAATTGTTCAATCATGGTGCTGCCCTCGCCCATACAGGCAAGCATTGAATGTATCTTCAATGCTTCGGGTTCTTCGAGGTGACCCAATTGACTAAAAGGCAATTGAATTATCTCTTCCTTTGTATAACCGGTAAGTTTTGAAAATCCTTCATTACTCCATAAAATATTTCCGCGTTCATTTAAGATGATAATTCCACTTTCGTTTAAGCTAGCCACTAGCGACAACCGATTTAACTCGGTTTGATCACGCTTCATTTCTGTTTTCTTTCGATTTAAAATCTGGAGTACTTCTTTTAAATCATCCGAAACATTTTCTTGCGCCTTTACAACATGCAATAAATCGATGGTGGCGTCATGCAAGGAGAAGTCGGTTAAAGAAAGTTGATTATCTCTAATTTCATCCACAG
>JBJOQA010000203.1:0-11159 GCA_046050225.1 Bacteroidota bacterium
TAGAATTTAATATCGTGATGGAAACAACCAATTTGAATCATCACCTATCTTGTAAATAACAAATAAAATGGCTTAAGCCAAACATTTACCTTTAATTTGTACACTTGTCATCCTTAAATATTAAAATATGAAGCAATTCTTAACGAAACTAATTTTGGTTTTCACTGTGTTGCTTTTAAATAGTGCATGCCTCCATGCACAATCAAAATATGTAAAAACTTATCGGCATTTAGCCGATTCTTTAGGCAAGGCTTATGGCATTCCACCGGCAATTATTTTAGGGGTTGCTATCATTGAATCCTCCTCCGGAACGGAAAAAAAAGCGAAACTGTTAAACAACCATTTTGGCATCATCGGTAAAAATAATTTACTCAAAACGAAGCGCATTAAAACTCGATACAAGGCATACCCCAATGTAAAAGCTTCTTACATTGATTTTTGTAAAGTATTAATGCGTAAAAGATTCTACCCTCGTTTAAAATATAAAAAGGACATAAATTTGTGGGCAGATGCAATAAGTAAATCAGGTTACACAGAAAAGCCGTTACTTTGGAAAAAAAGAATTGTAGCTACAATTCATAAGCATCGACTATAAGCCCAGGAACAATTGATGGAGACCAATAAGCGTATTGTATATTTTGTGGTAGGGGCAACTTGTATCTACCTACTTATTTCATTTATTTTTATTTTCACCGGTTATCAATCTCCGGTATTTGACCGTGTTAATTTGGTTAAAGACCTGTTTAATGACAGTACAAGGAACAACAATACAAGTGATAGTTCAGACGGTCCGGCACTCGTAATCCAAAACAGCTCCGGCAGCAATTTTGACCTTTATCAAAAAGGCCATCTTATCACTAATTTTAATGCCGATACCAATCAAACTTCTTTACAAGCCTTCATGGGCAAACTTTACCAGCTCAAAACCGGTAAAAAAAGAAAAATCAGAATTGGCTATTTTGGCGATAGCATGATTGAGGGCGATTTAATGACGCAAACTTTACGTAAACTTCTGCAGGGATATTTTGGTGGTTCCGGTGTGGGTTTTGTACCCATACAATCTCCTTCTCAAGGCATCCGACAAACCGTTAGCGTAAGCACCAGTAAAAACTGGGATGAACTCAATTTTAAAAACGCCGGCAAGAATAACCATTTATTTTTTTCGGGTTATCAATTCAACGGCAATAATAGTTGGGTAAACATGCAAAATCGTGTTATCACCGATAGTGCCGCCCTAATAGAAAAGTTGTTATTTTACGGCAACACCCAAAATGAACCGGCAAATATTCAAGTAAACGACCGCACCATTAGCATTAGCGGCAATCAGCCGTTTAATGTTACAACACTAGATAACTCCCCCGGCCAATCGATTAAACTAACGGTAAATGATACCCGAATCCCTATTTACGGAATCAGCTTTGAAGCTGCATCGGGTGTAATTGTAGACAATTTTTCATTTAGAGGTATATCCGGTTTAGAGTACGGAAATATCGACAGTGAATTTTTGAAGAGTATTGCCGCGAGTAATTTGTATGACTTAATCATATTTCAATACGGCGTAAATATTCTATATAAACCTAACGACATCCATTTTAATTGGTTTGCTAATAAGCTCATGCCAACGATGCAGCATTTAAGAAGCTATTTTCCTAATTCGGATTTCATGATTATTAGTACGGCAGACCGCGCTTTTAGGTATGATGGTACTTACCAAAGTGCAATTGGCATTGATTCATTAATTAAAATTCAGGCAACCGTTGCCTATAAAACGAATTGTAGTTTTTATAATTTATACGCAACGATGGGCGGTAAAAATTCAATTGTACGTTGGGCACAAGCCGATCCCTCTTTAGCGAATAAAGATTATGTGCATCCCAATCATAGAGGCGCAGAAGTTTTAGCGGGCTATTTTTTTGAAGCACTTTTGCATGACTATAAGAAATATACCTCTCATTTAAAACAACCGAATAAATAACCATACATGCCTTCGTTTGAACCATCTGCAATTTGGAAGGAACTATTATACGATCCTAAATATCCATTGCTTTTCAACAATGGCTTCTTTGTGTTTTTTTTCGCGTTGTTTATGCTGTTGTTTTATGTTTTTAGAAACAAAACCAATACACGACGTTATATTTTTTGCTTTTTCTCCCTCTACTTTTTTTATAAAGCGAGTGGCAGTTTTGTAGGGTTAGTCATACTTTCTGCTATTGTGGATTTTATTCTTTCAAATGCAATTTATAGGCAAACCAATGCGCTAAACAAAAAGCTTCTCTTACTTGGCAGTATCGTGTTTAATTTGGGCATGCTTTTTTGCTTTAAGTACACCAATTTTTTCATTTCGATTTACAATGATTTTTCATCCGGGCATATTCATCCCTTAAATGTTTTATTGCCGGTAGGTATTTCTTTTTACACTTTCGAAAACCTGAGTTATACGATAGATATTTATCGCGGCCAATTTGAGCCGGCACGTAAGTTTAGCGATTATCTCCTCTTTCTTTCCTTCTTCCCTAAATTAGTAATGGGTCCGATTGTTCGTGCGCATGATTTTGTACCGCAAATCAATCAACCTTATACGGTGAAAGAAAGTGACTTTTCGAAGGGTTTTTATTTGATTATTTCGGGCTTGTTTAAAAAATTGATTATCTCAGATTATATCACGCTCAATTTTGTGGATTATGTTTTTGACGATCCGGCAAGATATACGGGCTTAGAAAACTTATTTGCCGTTTATGGTTATGCAGCCGTTATATATTGCGATTTCAGCGGTTACAGTGACGTGGCCATCGGTATCGCCAAGTGGCTTGGATTCAGCATCCCTACCAACTTTTTATCGCCTTATCAAAGTAAAAACATCACCGAGTTTTGGCGTAGATGGCATATTTCATTATCCTCTTGGTTAAAAGACTATTTATATATCCCGCTAGGCGGAAATAAAAAAGCAGGTTTTGGCACCTTTTTATTTGCCGGTTTATTTTTGTTTGGCGTTGCCGCCGGATGCAAAAACCTATTGCATTTATCTTGGCTGCTTAGTATCATTATTAGCTTTGGAACCCTCTTGCTATTTTTGATTCCTGCCCTCGTTTACCGCGAAAACAAGAGCATTTTTACGGGCTTTAATTTATTAACCACCATGTTACTTGGCGGTTTTTGGCATGGCGCCAGTTGGAATTTTATTATTTGGGGAGCATTGCATGGTGTAGCCCTTGCCATTCATAAAATTTGGTTACTACTCACCAAAAAACTACCGGATAGCATTCAACAGGCAGGTTGGATGAAGGCGATAGCCATTTTCATTACTTTTCACTTCGTATGTTTTTGTTGGATATTTTTTAAGGCAGCAAACTTTACGGCCGCTACTGCAATGATTCAACAAATTGTGGGTGATTTTGATTGGAGTGTTTGGGGCGCTTTTGCAAAAAATTACAAATCGGTATTATGGATGATTGCAATTGCCGCTGTAATACATGCGCTACCGGATAACTTGGCAGATAAGCTTTTACAAAGATTTCATAAAATACCCCTACTCGCCTATTTGGGTGCTTTCTTTGTATTTTTGTTGGTGTATGGTGTGTTCAAATCGTCGGAGCAGGTGTTGCCGATATATTTGAAGTTTTAAAATTTTAATGCTATTGCCATGAAAAGGATTGCAAATTTTTGCGTGTTCGTTTCTTTTCTAATGGGCTATCTTGAATGGGGCTCCAATCAACACCGATTTATCGCTTTTGCTGAATGGGAAATCCTTTCAAAAGCCGGCCAGAACATTGGAGAAGTATTGCATCCATTTATCATCCTCCCTTTTATTGGCCAATTACTCATTTTAATAACATTCTTTCAAAAAAATCCTAATCGCTTAATGAGCTTGATGGGTGTAGGTTGCCTAGCTTCCATCATGGTTTTTCTAAGTTTTATTGGCATTATTTCTTTAAACATCCGCATATTTGCGGCTTCCCTACCTTTTTTATTAAGCGCCATTTGGGTAATAAAATTGAATTGGAAAAAAACGGCATCCAAGAATTAATCAGCACGGTTAAATTGATTGAAGCCTTGTGCAATTGCTCGAAGTAACAACTTGCCTTGAATTTGATATCCTGCTGCCGTAAAGTGAACCCGATCTCTACTCATAAATCCCAACTTTGCCCAACGATATGCCGATCCAAATCCATTGCTGATGCGATATAAATCCCAAACCGGAATTTGCTGTTGCATACAAAAATTAGTGAGTTGAAAACATACCTGCTTCATAATAGGATTTGAACCCCTTCCCAAATAGGAATCTTGCGGCGTAGTGATTAAAATGACAGCATTGGGATTGATAGCTTTTAGTTGATTCACCATTTGGGTAACTCGAGCTAAAAATAACTCAGGATTGAAATCAGCTTTTTGGGCTTCGTTAGTTCCTAAAGAAATGATATACAAATCAGCATTTAAAGCCGGCAGTTGCTGCCAAAATTTGGGCGCATTAAGGTAATGTTCATAGGTAGCCCCATTTACGCCAATTACGTGATAGCGAATACCGGCTTGCTTCTTCATTAAATTAAAACCAAAGAAACTACGGATAGCGCCACCTGAAACGGCTTGAATCGTAACCCGATCGGTGGGGGCATTAAAATCAATCTTTACTACTCCATTGCTGTCGCGCTGCGCCGGCCAACTATATCGGCTATCTGCAGGTTGACTTTGAATTTGCCAAACCGTACTTGAGTCGGTAAACAACTGAATCGCATCAAACTGTTGCGATTCGCCATTTTGTGCACGCAAATTGAGTTGAATATTGGCAAATGGTAATTCGGTTTGAATGCAAAAGCCGGAGATACCGGCTGCAATAGGTATTTCAGGATGGGCCAAACGATTGAACTGCCATTCAGATTCGGTGCTGCTTTGAATATCAGCCGCTGCATTAGATTGCGCTAATTGATGCGGAAAAACGATACCACGCCCGGCATTTCCAAAAAATGCCTGCAAGCCATTTCGTACAACGGAAGTAAGTGCATCCGCTTGAATATGCGAATCGCCGATATGAACAATATTGATGGTTTGTTTTTTACCCTGTTGAAGTAATTGTAATTGACGGTAAAATTTTTCCATCTGAATACCGGAAATAGTATTCAGATGTTGGTTAATTGTAGGTTGGCTTTTCCCAACCGTAATCACCGGCAGCGGAATTGGCTGCGCAAGTAAAGCATTGCCTAAAATCAATAATGAAATAAAAATGGATTTTTTTTTCAGCACGCTATAAACTTAAAATGGAGATTAATGGGATAAATTAAAAAAGGTGACTCAATAATGAATCACCTTCTTTTTCTGTGCCCAGGAAAGGAATCGAACCTTCACATCCTTGCGAATGGCAGATTTTGAGTCTGCTGCGTCTACCAATTCCGCCACCTGGGCTGCTCAATCGTTTTTTGAACTGCTTTTTACATCGCATTGTTCTCAAACGGGTTGCAATATTACATCATCCGTTGATTCTATCCAAAATCCTTTGCAAATATTTTTTCTTAAAATAAAATTCTTTGATTTTTTCTAGTTCGTCGGCAGAACCATTTGTAGCATCAAATGCTTGTAAATAGGGCAATGCATCGTTTCGAAGTGACCTTTCAAGCCCATGAATGATTTGCGGCGTTTCTTCCGAGAAATCTTCATTCAAATCCATCATTTCCATCAAAAAATCGGCAGGTAATTGGTATTTTTCATCATCCGTCAACATGCCATGGGTTTGCAAAATATATTGTATCGTCAAATCTTCATTTTGCAACACTTTTAAGGCCTTATTTAATAGAGATGATTTTTCCATTGCCTCCATTTGCGCTTCTTCATCCGCTTGCGTGTAAAAATCAGGGTGAAATTGCTTTTGCAACTGCACATAAATTTTATTTAATACCGAACGGTCAAACAAAATTTTTTCTGGAATTCCAAATAATTCGAAGTAATTCATATCATCAAAATCTAAGCAGTTGAAAAAAAATATTATCAATAACTTGCACAGCAAAAATAACGATTGATGCTTAGAATTGGTTTAATTAGAGAAGGAAAGGTTCCTTCAGATAGCAGAGTAGCGCTCACGCCCGCACAATGCAAATGGTTGAAGAAGAATTTTTCAGATATCAGTATTAAAGTTCAAACTTGTAAAAATCGTTGTTATCACGATCAAGAGTACTTGCAAGCCGGTTTGGAAGTGGTGGAAGACATCAGTGATTGCGACGTACTTTTTGGTATAAAAGAAGTGCCTGTTCAGCAATTAATCCCTAATAAAACTTATTTATTCTTTTCTCATACAAAGAAGCTGCAATCCTACAATCAAAAATTGGCAAAAGCTATTGCCGAAAAAAACATAACGCTTATTGATTACGAGTGCTTAGAACATGAAGATGGTACGCGCATTATTGGATTTGGTTTTTTTGCAGGAATTGTAGGTGCACATAATGGCATGATGGCTTACGGTAAAAGAACCGGCAAATACGAATTAACGCGTGTAAAATCAGTTAATAGTTTTCAAAAGCTCATTCACACCTATTTTGGTTTAAACGTGCCCACTGTAAAAATTGCGGTAACCGGTAGCGGTCGCGTTGCGCATGGCGTATTAGAAATCATGAATTTATTAGGCATCCACGAAGTGGAAACCGATGAGTACTTAGAAAAAAAGTTTACCTATCCGGTATATGTGCATCTTAAAGGCGGTGATTTATATCGCCATCGCGAAACAGGAAAATACAATCGTGAATTGTTTCATCAACATCCCGAAGATTTTCATTGCACCTTTAAAGAATACCTGCCGGAAACGGATATTTTAATTAACGGTATTTATTGGGATAAGCATGTGCCGCGATTATTTGAATGGGATGATTTAAAGCAAGAAAACTTTAGAATGAACACCATTGCCGATATTACGGATGATTTTCATGGCTCAGTACCCTGCAATTTAGGGGATAGTACCATTGAAGATCCAGTATATGGCGTTGATAGATTAACCGGTGAAAAAACAGCACCTTACTTACCGGGTGGTGTTGATGTAATGGCTGTGGGCAATTTGCCGAATGAATTGCCCAGAGATGCCAGTAGATATTTTGGCGAACAACTGATCAAATTTGTGCTCAATGATTTAAGAACAGGCGGTAGCAATACTATTGACCGTGCCACCATCATCAAAGGCGGACAAGTAACCCAACATTTTGAATATATGCGCGATTATGTGCAAGGCAACGAACAATCCTTATAAAAACAAATAATAAGGTTGTAATAAAGCAGTTGCTTCTGACGTGTAATTTTGTTCTTGTTTGATGCTCAATTGTTTGGATTGAAAAGCATGGCGATCGTATTTAAAAAATTGATACATTTTTCGAAAAACCGGATGTTGATCAGTTGCCTTTACCGCCACTAATTCGCTACAATACAAACCCACTGCTGCACTAGCTGACAATATTTCTTGGTGTCGATTAAATGGCATTAACAAATAAAAGCGGCCATCATCAGATAACGTATTATAAACGCCCTGCATTAGCTGCAAAAGCGTTAATCCTGTATCGTGTCGCGCTAAATTAATTTGCTTATTCGGCGAACGTAAATCCTTTTCATAAAAAGGCGGATTACTCAACACAACATCAAAAGTATCCACGGCATGATACTGCAAAAAATCTTGTTGTAATGCTGTTAATCGATTGCTCCAAGGACTGGATAAAAAATTCTCTTTCGCCTGCACGGTGGCTTGTTCATCAATATCAATTGCTTGGATATTATAGGCGGTTTGCTGGGCAAGCATTAACGACAATAATCCTGTACCGGTACCAATGTCTAAAGCATTTCCGGTTTGTTGGTTAGAACGTTTACTTTCAAGTTGAGCTACCCATGCGCCAAACACACATGCATCTGTGCACACTTTCATGGCACATTTTTGTTGCTGTATGGTAAACTGTTTAAATTGAAAATATTGGTTCATATAAAATGCCTTACCAACTGGCTCTTGCTTGAGGTGAACAATCTAGGCCTACGAATTCACCCGCTAAATACTTGTAGTGTGCCGTAATGGCAATCATGCCTGCATTATCGGTACAATACTCAAAATCAGGAATAAATGTTTTCCATCCTTGTTTTTGTCCTTCTGCTAATAAAGCAGCCCGCAAGCCCTTATTAGCACTCACCCCTCCTGCCAAGCAAACTGTTTTGATACCGGTTTGTTTAGCTGCTTTTTTTAGTTTATTCAGTAAAATACTAACGATTCGATGTTGGATAGAGGCACAAATATCAGCCAGATTTTCTTGTATAAATTGTTGTTGTTCGGCTTCTGTTGCGGTGAATTGCTCTTTAAACACTAATGCAGTACCTGCATTCTTCAAAAAATACAGAATAGAAGTTTTTAATCCGCTGAAACTAAAATCTAAATCGGCTATTTGCGGCTCCGGAAACTTAAACCGAAGCGGATTGCCCATGGCTGCATACTTATCGATTAACGGGCCACCCGGATAAGGTAGCCCTAATAATTTAGCCGACTTATCAAACGCCTCCCCTGCGGCATCGTCGATTGTTTCGCCAATTACCTTCATTTGAGTAGGTGATTCACAAAGAACAATTTGCGTATGTCCGCCACTTACCGTAAGGCACAAAAAAGGAAACGATGGTTTATTTTCGGGAATCAGGTTGGCCAATACGTGCGCTTGCATATGATGCACGGCAATCAATGGTTTATCGAGTGTTTGTGCAAGGGATTTCGCGAATTGACTACCTACCAACAAGGCTCCAATTAAGCCGGGTGCTTGGGTAAAAGCAATGGCATCTAATTGCGTTAGTTTTACAGATGCCTTTTGCAATGCAGCATCTACTACCGGTACAATATTTTGTAAATGAGCTCTGCTGGCTAATTCAGGCACTACACCGCCATATTGTTCATGCACCGCCTGCGTAGCGATTTCATTCGACAAAATTTTACCACCACTGCAAACAGAAGCAGAAGTTTCGTCGCAAGATGATTCAATCGCTAAAATAATGGGTGAGTTTGCCATTGGTAATTCCATTCCAACAAAATTAAGCTACCTAAAGAGCCTTTCCAAATGCACTATTTACTTCTAATTGCCTCTACCGCATTCATTTTGGCAGCACGATATGCAGGAAAAATACCCGCTAACACGCCTACTACTAAGCAAATAATAACAGTACTAATCAATAAGGGCATAGAAATATAGGTTGGAAACTCCAATGGACCGGAAAGTATTAAAGTCAAAATAAAAACCATGATCAATCCAATGGCACCGCCCATTAAGCATAGAATGGAAGCCTCCATTAAAAATTCAAATAAGATACTGCTACGTTTGGCGCCAATGGCCTTTTTTAAACCAATTACACTTGTTCTTTCTTTTACGGTTACAAACATAATATTGGCAATACCGAACATCCCTACGATCAAACTAATAACCCCAATAATACCACCCACTACATTAACCGTACTAAACAAACTGGTAATAGCTTTACTAAATGCCTCAACACTATTTAAAGAAAAATTATCCTCTTGTGTTGGACTCAATCTGCGCACCTGGCGCATCACGCCTTTTAACTCATCACTTAAAGCATCTGTGGTTATATCCTTGTAACCTTTAACAATCAACACCGGATTACTGGCCTCCTCCTCAACTAATTGCTTACTAAATTTATACGAAACCATTACACAATTATCATAATCCCAGCCGATGAAGTTTTTACCTTCTTTTTTAATAACGCCCACAATATAAATGCGCTTTCCTTTAATTTCAAAGGTTTTGCCCAAGGCCCTTTCGGCCGATCCATATAGTTTTTCGGCATTATCAAAACCAATTAATGCAACGGCTGTACCACTATTAAATTCACTACTGCTAATATATCTACCTGTTGCAAACTGTAAAGGCTGTATGGCTGTTTGCGATTCAACAATTCCGTAAAGCGTAGCATTTTGTATCACATCATCTCTGTAAGAGATATTGCCGGAACCTCGAATTAAAAAACTTACGTCTTCCGTCAATTGCGAGCGTTGCTTAATGAAATTCATCTCCTCATATTTCACGTATGGCCTTGCTCTGAATTTCCAAAAAGGCTTATCCGGTCCACCACTATAATCCCATTTGTCAATATAAATGGTGTTATTACCCAAGGTTTGAACCTCATCTTGAATATTTCTTTCTAAGCTATTTACCGTGGCTAAAACGCCGATGATACAAAATATACCAAATGCAATACCAATTAAACTCAAGCCCGTACGTAGTTTATTCACACGTAGTTCTTGCAAGGTTAATCGAAGCGAATTTCCTAATATATGAAGCGTTTTACGCATAGTTCAAAAGTACTGCAAGCCAATTGATTTCATTCATGATTTTGGATAAATGGTAACCAATGCCAAGAATCGGACATTTTCATTGATTTGCGATTTTTTTTGATTGACTTTACAATAAAGTAGAAAAGCCTCCGTTTAAGTATAGTAATTTAACTACAACAACTCGAAAAATGATTACTTAACGAAATGTTGTAAAAATAAAATGATTAAACGATTTATGGCTTATATGTCTTGACCCCCTTGAAACGCTTTTTTTTGTGAACTTTTATGGCTTAGTTTTTATTCCGTACGCTTGAAACAGCCGATTCGATAACCAGTATGACCTTCCCCAAAGGTGATACCGTTATCTTATCGGCATTTTTACTATTGCCTAAACAAAAAATTGCTTTTGTTATTAATTATTAACATAGCCGAGGCATATACCATTTACATGTATTAACTTAGTTTCCATTATTTTAATTTAAAAATTAAAAAACATGAAGAAAATATTTTTTCTTTTAATGATGTTTGTTGCTTTCAGCAACGTTTTAACAGCACAACAAATTAAGAAGTCAAAAACAAGTACTTCAACTGTAGTAGTTGCTCCGCCTCCCTCAACTGTTCCTTTAAAGAAAGACGGCACACCGGATAAAAGATTTAAAGTAAACAAGGCGGGGGCTGCTGCGCCTGTTAAACCGCTTAAAAAAGACGGAACGCCGGATAAAAGATTCAAAGCCAACAAAAAGGGTTAATTGATTCAATAAAAAAAAAGGCTGCCATATAATGTGGCAGCCTTTAACCGTAAAATTATTTATTAAATTAACCCCATAAAGATTTGGGATATTCGCCATCGGCAACAAGCTTATCCACACTGGCTTTTACACTT
>JBJOQA010000204.1:0-4081 GCA_046050225.1 Bacteroidota bacterium
CACCGATTGTCTGATTTTTGCAGCACATGCCTGCGATATTAGTTATCTTTGCAGTACCTGAGGGAAGACAAACCACAAAAAAAATGGCAAAAAATCAAACTTTACACTGTTCGTTCTGCGGTAGAAGCCGAGATGAGGTGAAAATATTAATCGCCGGGCAAGACGGACATATTTGTGAAAATTGCGTTGAACATGCACAAGAAATCATTGGTCAAGAATTAATGATTTATCCGGATAGTAAAACCGGCGTTCAAGGCAACAAACTCACAATCAAAAAGCCTATCGAAATCAAGAAATTTTTAGATGAATACGTAATTGGTCAGGATGACGCCAAAAAAATATTGGCTGTAGCGGTATACAATCATTACAAGCGCTTGAATCAAAAAGTGGAGAATGATGTAGAGATTGAAAAGAGCAATATCATCATGGTGGGAGAAACCGGAACGGGTAAAACCCTTTTGGCAAAGTCGATTGCGCGAATGCTGAACGTACCGTTTACAATTGTAGATGCCACCGTTTTTACAGAGGCCGGTTATGTGGGTGAAGATGTTGAAAGTATGCTGAGCCGATTATTACAAGCATGTAATTACGATGTGGCTGCCGCCGAAAAAGGGATTGTGTTTATTGATGAAATAGATAAGGTTGCACGTAAAAGCGACAATCCTTCCATTACCCGTGATGTAAGCGGGGAAGGGGTTCAGCAAGGATTATTAAAGTTGTTAGAAGGAACAGAAGTTTTGGTTCCTCCGCAAGGCGGTAGAAAGCACCCCGAGCAAAAAATGGTGAAAGTAAATACGCAGAATATTTTGTTTATCTGTGGCGGTGCATTTGACGGCGTGGATAAACTTATAGCCCGCCGTGTAAATACCCATGCCATTGGTTTTAATGTAAATAAGGATTTGCAGGATTTACAAGAAAAAAATCTGCTACAATTTGTGAATGCGGTTGATTTGAAACATTTTGGCTTAATTCCTGAATTATTGGGAAGATTACCGGTAATCACTTATTTAAATCCATTGGATGCACCAACCCTAAGAAGCATTCTTACTGCGCCTAAAAATGCATTAATTAAGCAATTTGTGCGCTTATTTGAAATAGAAGGCATCGAATTAAGTTTTGAGGAAGGCGTGCTAGATTTTATGGTTGAAAAGGCGTTAGAATATAAACTAGGTGCCCGTGGTTTGAGAAGTATTTGTGAGAGCATTCTAACCGATGCTATGTTTGAGCTGCCATCCCAAAAACTAAAAAGTTTTGAAGTAACCTTAGATTATGCGCAAAGAAAGTTCAATACCAGTAACCTAAGTTTGCTAAAGGTGGCTTAATTGCATTGCGCAAGTCATTCTATTTAAAGTTGAAAAATAGCTATAATTAGGGGCGAATTTCTTACAAAAGAAGTGTTGCCCCTTTTTAATGCTCCTAATTTTATATTTCCTAACATTATTTAGGTGGTTGCCATATTTCAATTTATTTTTACCGCCGAAATCAATTCAGTTACCAACTTCAAATAATCAAATATCATGGTGGATGTTATACTGGGCCTGCAATGGGGTGATGAAGGCAAAGGGAAAATTGTGGACTTCTTTGCACCTAATTACGACGTAATTGCGCGTTTTCAGGGCGGACCCAATGCCGGTCATACGCTTTATGTGGATGGTAAAAAGGTGGTGCTCCATCAAATTCCCAGCGGAATTTTTCATGAAAACAAAACCAATTTGATTGGTAATGGCGTAGTGCTTGATGCGGTAACACTTAAGCGCGAATGTGAAACAGTAGAAGCTATGGGGGTAGATTATCGCAAAAACCTGTTTATCAGCGAAAGAACCCATTTGATTTTGCCTACGCACCGCGCATTGGATAAAGCCAGTGAACTTTCTAAAGGAACCGATAAAATCGGCTCTACTTTAAAGGGAATTGGCCCGGCATATATGGATAAAACCGGTCGTAATGGTTTGCGTGTAGGAGATTTGTTAGATAAAACATTTACTTCTCAATACATCAAAATACGCCTGAAACATCAGCGTTTATTGGATAATTATAATTTTCAAGAAGATATCAGCAGCTGGGAAGACGAATTTTTTGAAGCAATAGAATGGTTAAGAACCTTGAATATTGTAAACGGCGAATATTTTATCAACGAAAAAATTAATGCCGGTAAACGCGTGTTGGCCGAAGGCGCACAAGGAAGTATGTTAGATGTAGATTTTGGTACTTTTCCGTTTGTAACTAGTAGTAATACCATTACTGCAGGCGTTTGTAGCGGTTTAGGTATCGCGCCTCAAAAAATTGGCGATGTATTTGGTGTTTCAAAGGCTTATTGCACACGCGTAGGGGGCGGGCCTTTTCCAACCGAATTACATGATGAAACCGGCGAGCAAATACGTAAAATTGGTAACGAATTTGGTAGCACAACCGGTCGCCCGCGCCGTTGCGGTTGGATTGACTTGGTGGCGCTTCAATTTGCATGTATGATCAATGGCGTTACGCAAATTATCATGACCAAATCAGATATTTTAGACGAATTGAGCGAACTAAAAGTATGTACCGCCTATGATGTAAATGGAACGGTTTTAAACCATGTTCCTTTTCAAATGAACAAATTGCCTATTAATCCCGTTTATAAGCAATTTAAAGGCTGGAATACGCCCATTACTGCTACGCAGGACTATGAAGCGCTTCCGCAAGAAACAAAAGACTATGTAAGCTATTTGAACAGCTTTTTGGGTGTGCCGGTAAAATATATCAGCAATGGCCCCGGACGCGATCAAATTATACAAGCTCCATAAAAAATAAAAAAATATGGCCTTTTTTTTGGCTAATTAAAAATCTCTAAGAAATTTTACAGTAATAATCTATTGTACTATGGCTGCTAAATCTATCAAAGCAAAAAACACAACCACTTCTGAAGCAAAAAAATCTGCACCAAAAGCTTCTACTAAACCTAAGAAGCAAGAGGAGTTGGATGATGAAGAAGATGATGAACTAGAAGATGAAGATACCGCTCCCGCTAAAAAAGGAAAGAAAGCAGGTAGTTCCAAAAAGAAATCATCTGATGACGATGACGACGATGATGATGATGTTGATGTAGAAGATGATTGGGAAAAAACCGAAGAAGATGACGATTGGGATCCTGATTTCGACGAATTCGACATTCCTAAATCCAAGGGTGGCGGTGCTGCTAAAAAAGGCGGTAAAAAAGCTGCAAAAGACGACGACGATGATGACTTCAAAATCGACGACGACTTTAAAGATTTAGGCTTCGACGACTTTGACGGTCGTGGTGGTGGATTTGACGACGACGATGATTTCTAATCAATAATAAGCACCAAGTAAGGCGCATTGAAACAATTATTTATTTTCCCCTGCGGGAATTTGAATTCATTTAAACAAAAAATGTTGAATTGGATACAACAATTCAACATTTTTTGTTTTCTGGATAATCAGCAATATCAACATCAACCTGCGCAGTTCGAGTGTTTGGCAGCGGTAGGTTGTTTACAGCGCTTAGCCGTGCCTGCAGGTGATGCATTTGAGCAATTGAAAGTATTTAGTGACCAGTTTCCCGACTGGCTTTTTGGGCACTTTTCATTTGATTTGAAAAATGAAATAGCCGGTTTGAACACTAATCAGTCGGATGGCATTGGCTTCCCTGACTTACACTTTTTTGTACCCCAGTACGTATTGCAATTGCAAGCAAACGAACTCCATATTTATGCGGTTGATAAAGTAGCTGCCGATTACGTGTATGCCTCACTGTTAGCTTCCGCCGAACAATTGGATACAGCTTGCTCATGTGACCCAATTCGTATTCAAAATCGGATGAGTAAGGCAGATTATTTGGATGCGGTTAAAAGATTAAAACAACATATTCTTAGGGGTGATTGCTATGAAATTAATTTTTGCCAAGAATTTTTTGCAACAACTGTAAAGCTTAATCCGCTCGCTACCTACCAACGATTAGCGAAATTTTCACCTAATCCATTTGCTGTTTTTTATCGCGATCATGATTTGTATTGCATGGGCGCTAGTCCGGAGCGATATCTAAGTTTGAAAGAAAATGAACTTTGTTCTCAACCCATTAAAG
>JBJOQA010000205.1:0-10169 GCA_046050225.1 Bacteroidota bacterium
CACCATTAGCGGTTTGGCTGCTTCCACTTATTACGTGTATAGTATTGAAGGGGTGTGTAGCGCTACATCGGCAAACTGTATTTCAACAGTTACCACAGCCAATACCACCAATGGAAAAGGGATATTCAAAACAACCTGCCCAACCTATAACTTAAATGTTTTACAAGGTTTCAACGCAACAGCTATTCCAAGTTGTTGGACACAAACTTTTGTGTCGGGTAGTTCAAATCTGCAATATGTTAATAGTAGCACAAGTCCAGCAACTTCACCACAAGAAGGCTCTCATTATATTTATTGGAACAGTTTTTCGTTTGCCTCAGGCCAAACTACGCGTTTGGTATCTCCGGCTATTAATACGGTTGGCGCTCCTAACGTAAATGTAAAGTTCTATTGGTTTCATGACAATTCTGCCTACACCGGTGCTACCTATTTGGATGAAGGAGTTAAATTACAATATTCATTGAATGGAACCACATGGACGGATGTTCAAGCCGTAAATCGGGTGCTAACCGGTGTAAATGGTTGGACGCAATACGACATTGCATTACCGGCTGCTGCTGGCAATGTTGCAACGGTTTACGTTGGCTTTTTATTTACTTCCAGGGCGGGCAATAATTGTTCCATGGATGATGTACAAATTTATGTGCCGCCGGTTTGTACCACCCCAACTGCACAACCTACTGGTTTGGTATTAAATACTATTACATCCACTAGTTTAAGCGGGTCTTTTACTCCCGCAGTACCTGCGCCAACTAAATATTTGGTTTTGCAAAGCACGAGCAATGTAGCTCCAACGTTAACTAACGGAAATGCCTACACGACAGGAACAAGTTATACCTTATCCGGAAATAGTTATACGGTTGTTGCAAATGGCACAGCAACTAGTTTTGCACCTACCGGCTTAAGCCCTAATACACAATATTATTATTATGTTTATTCCTATAACGGAAGTTGCGCAGGCGCTCCATATTACCTCAATACCGCACCGTTAACAGGCAATACTTTAACCTGTACGGCAGCTACTTCTAGTTTAACGGGTGTTGCAGCAAGTACAACTTCTGCTACGATTACATTTAGCACTATAACCGGGGCATCCTCTTATATTTTAAGTTATAGCGTTGCAGGCGCTAATAGTTGGGTAGTGGCTTCTCCTGCGCCAACTACCAGCCCTTATACCTTAACCGGCTTAACTGTGGGTACTGCCTATGATATTAGACTGCAAGGTCCTAATAGTAGTTGCGGAACCAATCTTACAACGAATAACGCATTTACTACGCCTTGTGCAACTTTACCACTAACGGTAACACAGGGCTTTGAAGCAGGTACTACTATTCCAACATGTTGGACACAACAATATGTTTCAGGTACGAAGGCATTTAGTTATGGATCTACCGCAACAGCTGTTGGTACTAGCCCTAATCCGGCCGCCGCTACCGGAAATAATCGTTTGTTATTCCCGTCTTATTCCAATTCAGGAAATCAAACGCGTTTTTATAGCCCGCCAATTACAACAGTAGGCACAACAAGTGTAGATGTAGAATACAAATGGTATTATAGTGCATCAGGCGGTTCTGGTAGTTATTTAACAGAAGGCGTTCAGTTGCAGTATTCAACCAATGGAACTACTTGGACCAATGTGGGTGCTCTTACCAGACGTTATGGCGCAACAGATGGATGGCAAACATTAACGTTTACTTTACCGCTTGCTGCAGGTAATCAACCTACCATTTATGTAGGATTTTTGTTTACAGCTAATGCCGGCTACGATAGTTATATGGATGACATTGTAGTAAGGCCAACACCTACCTGTTTACCTCCTTCCGCCTTGAATATAACAAGCATTACAGGTACAGGTGCTACCTTAAATTGGGCAGCGGCAACACCGGCTCCATCAGGCGGTTACCAATGGGAACTAAGAACGGCAGGTGCCGGAGGAAGCGGTGCTTCCGGCTTGGCAACCAGCGGTTCAACTGCAGCAGGTGTTTTAACTGCAGCCTCGGGTACCCTTACTCCAACCACCACCTATACTTTATATGTACGTTCAAATTGTGGGTCGGGTGATTTTAGTACATGGGCAAGTAGTGCAACTTTTACCACCTCTTGCGCAACATTTAATGTGCCGTATACGCAAAATTTTGAAAGTACTACCACCCCAAATATTCCAAACTGTATGTCGGCTATTAATAGTAATGCAGATGCTTATGCTTGGAATACTTGTACCGCAACTTCACTTGGTAATGGAACAGCAATTGCTCCGGTATCCGGCGTAAATCAAATAGGCATCCGATATAATGGTTCAGCAGCCATGGATGATTGGTTTTTCTTACCAGCTATAAATTTAAATGCAGGGGTTACCTATTTATTAACCTATTACGTACGTCCGTATTCATCAACCGGTTATGAAGAAAAGTTAGAAGTAAAATATGGCCCTATTGCTACTGCTGCGGGTATGACTTCGGGTACCTTGGTACCCACCGAAACTTTAATTGGAGGGGTAGCATATACGCAAAAGGCAGCTTACTTTACACCTACTACAAACGGCGTATACTATATAGGATTTCATGGGCTATCTATTACCAACCAATTCTACTTATTTATTGATGATATTAGTTTAACTGTGGCGCCGGCATGTACCAGTGTTTCGGGCGGTGCTGCAATTGCTGCAAGAACAAACTTTTGTGCGGGGTCGGGTTCTACTACACTTTCAGCAACAGGTTATACCACAATGGGTACCGGCCTAACTTATCAGTGGCAATCTTCCACAAATAATTTTAGTTCAGTGGTTAATGATTTGCCGGGTGCTACTAATCCTTTAAGTGCCAACACCGGAATTATAACGGCCAATACTTCTTACCGCTTAAAAGTAACCTGCACTACTAGTGGATTGGTTGCTTATTCTAATATTGTAAATGTAACAGTAGGTACAATTTCTATTTCCGGAACTACCGCTGCAACTCGCTGTGGAATTGGCACTGTAACACTTCAAGCCACGGCAAGTGCAGGCTCAACCACCAGTTGGTATAGCACGGCAGTAGGGGGTGTTAGTTTGGCTACCGGGAGCAGTTTTACAACTCCCACCATTTCGAGTACAACAACCTATTATGTTGCAGCAAATGATGGATCTGTACCTGCAACCGTAGGCGCTACTTATTCCGGCGCAGCCGATAATGGAACTAGCACCGGCGGCCATGGAATTGTATTTACTACCACCGGAAACGATATCACAATTTTATCAGCAAAAATTCCATTTTCAGGTAAAGGAACTTTTACCATTCAATTACAAAATAATGCCGGCACGGTTTTACAAACAATTGTAACAGATACATTAAGTGGGGGCGGTACAACCCCCATTACCGTACCCTTAAATATATTAGTAAGTACACCGGGCACTTATCGGTTGATTCTAAATTCGATCACCGGAACAATCGATGCACTAGGTTATTTATCAAGCACTACCTATCCTTATACAGGCTTGGGAGGGTTGTTTGCTGTAACATCCGGCTATTGGTATGGTAACGATGTTGCTAACATGTACTTCTTTGATTTGATGGTTACCAATATGTGTGAAAGCGCACGTTATTCGGTAATTGCTACCGTTACTCCGCCTCCTGCACTTACACTCAGTTCGGGTGATACAACGATTTGTAGTGGTTCGGGAGTTGTGATGAATGTTACGAATCCGGTAGCCAATTTTAATTCTTATGTATGGTCGCCTAGCACAGGTGTTACACATAGCGGAAGTCCATTAGGCGCATCTTCTACCTTGGCACCAACCACTACTACCAATTATACTATAACGGCCACATCCGCATCGGGTTGCGTTAATCAAAAAACGGCATTGTTTATTGTTAACCCGGCGCCTCCGGTAACTACAAGTGCTGCCGTATGTTCGGGAACTGCGGCAACATTAACAGCCTCTTCTTCATGTAATGGCTATGGCGCACCAACCAATACCATTGCAGGGTCATGGACGGCAGGAGTGGATCCGGTTGCATTAAGACCAATTATTTTTATTGCAAATTCGCCTACTTGTTTATTTGATAATACCGTAACACGAAACTATGTTACCCACACCTTTCAAGTAACGGTTTCGGGTAGTTATACTTTTGATATGACACCCAATACCAACTACGATGGAATGGGCTATATCGTATTTGGCCCCTTTGTACCGGGTAATTGCGCCGGCGGTGGAACATGGGTGGTAGGTGACGATGATTCGGGACCTTCATCTTTAGAACCGTTGATGACAGCCAATCTTACAGTGGGTACGCAGTATACACTCGTTACTACAACCTATTCTTCAACAAGCGGAACCGTAACGGATAATTTTATTTGGAATATTACCGGACCTGTTGGCGGACAAATTACAACTGTTTCTACCGGCACATTGCAATGGTTCACAACTGCAACAGGTGGTACTTCCATTGGATCAGGAACGCCGTTTAATCCGGTTGGGGTTTCAGGATCCGGCATTGCTTCTTCTAGCTCAGTAGGGTCTTATACTTTTTATGCAGCTTGTACCAATAACTTAACCTGCCGAACTGCAACAACCTACGTTATTGGCTCTGCAGGCCAATGGATTGGCGGTACGGATGCAAATTGGTCGAATCCGGCTAACTGGTGTGGTGGCGTTCCTACTATATCAACCAATGCAACCATTGCTTCCGGGGCACCATTTAAACCGGTTTTATCAACCGGCACCGGCACCGTTCAAAATATTACTGTACAATCCGGAGCCACTTTAACGGTAAGTAATGCACTCATGCAAATAAGTGGTGCAATTTCTGCAACCGGTTCCATCATCGCTAATAATGGTACTATTGAACTCAAAGGAGCTACTACCCAAGCCATTTCGGGAAGTAGTTTTTCTGGCAGAACTATTCGAAATTTAGTGCTTTCCAATTCTGTAAATGTATCTAACGTTACCGGTGACACGTTACGTATAACCGGTGATCTTTCTTTTGGAAATGTTAATAATAAAGCACTGAATTCGGGTAACAATATAACCATGGGCTCTTCTTCTACCCGAACAGCCCGTGTTACTGATCTTACAAATGGCGGACTAAATACCGGCAATAGCATTACCGGAAATTTTGTGGTGGAACGATATATTCCCGCAAGGCGTGCATGGCGTTTAATGACGGCGCCGATTGCAATTGGCGCTCAAACGATTAATCAGGCTTGGCAAGAAAATACAGGCGGTAATTGGGCGTTGGATCCACACCCCGGTTATGGTACGCATATTTCGGGAGGACCGGCTAGATCAACAGCTCAGGGCTTTGATCAAGGCCCAAATACCTCTTCCATTTTTGCCTATGGCCTTTCCGGATGGAATCAAATCCCAACCAACTTACTAACCGAAAAAGTAACTAGTAATCAGGGTTACATGTTATTTATTAGAGGATCAAGAATCATCAATCTACCTTTGTCAACTCCGGTAACCGTACCCGATTCTACCGTTTTAAGACCAACCGGCGGAATTAGAACCGGTTCCCAGCCTGCAGTTACAAATGCTTCCGGTGGGTTTACGGTTGTTGGAAATCCTTATCCATCTCCAATTAATTTTAATAATCTTACCCGTTCGGGCGTGATAGGCGGAAATAATACTTACTACGCCTGGGATCCTACCTTGGCAGGAAGTTTAGGAGTAGGGGCCTATGTTACCCTTTCGTGGAATGGAACCGATTATGATAAAAGTGTGATAACCTCCATTATTGATACAACAGGGATTATCCCATCGGGGGCAGCTATCATGACCAACTTTTCACCGGGAGGTTCCATCAGTTTTGAAGAGGCAGATAAATGTGCAGAAGCGCCCGGACCGGTTTACCATTTCAGACCGAATGGAAGCAGGTTGCAATTAAGAGCCAGTTTACTTACGGTTCAAGCGGATGGTATCCGTGCCATGAATGATGGCGCGCTGATAACTTTTAATGAAGTAAACGACAATAATGTAACCGATGAGGATGCCGTAAAAATTAATAACTTCTTTGAAAATTGGGCGATAAAAAATCAGGGCCAACTATTGAGTATCGAACGCAGGAACGCACTTGCTTCAACAGACACGATCTTTTTTGATATGTGGAATATGCGCCAACGTCAATATGAACTATGGTTTGATGCACAATTGGGTAATATGTTACAAGGGTATACAGCCTACTTAGAAGATACCTACCTGCAAACAAAAACGCCGCTACAATTAGATCAGCGAACAGCTTATGGTTTTTCTGTTACTGCAATAGCAGGAAGCGCGGCAAGAAATCGGTTTAGATTAATCTTTGCACCGGCAAATGTTTTACCGGTAACCATTACCCAAATTGAAGCGTTCCAGCAAAACAAGGATATTGTTGTTAAATGGCAGGTGCAACAAGAATTGGATATGTTGAGTTACCAATTACAAACTTCATTAGATGGTATCCATTTTGAAAATTGCTTTTTAACTAACGCTCGCGGAAGCGGATCTATTTATCAATGGTTACATGTACAGCCTGCGATGGGTACGCATTATTATCGCGTAAAATGTATAAATGCAGACGGTACTTATCGCTATTCGCAAATTGTTATGGTGAAATTGAGTAAAGATGCAACGCCAGCTTTTAGTATAGTGCCTAATCCGGTACAAGGACAAACATTGCAATTATGGTATCGTCAAATTCGTGGTGGTAAATTTGTTGGCAATATTTACAATGAAGGTGGTCAGTTGATACAAACCCATGCACAACTACTTACGAACGGCAATGGAAATTGGACCATTAAATTACCGGAAGGACTAGCGGCCGGTGTTTACCAATTAATCTTGCAAAATGAGCAAATGGAAAAATATGTACTTCCATTTAGGCTTAAATAAATAGTTGTCATTCAGGGAAACCTTACATTTGAGAAAACAATTTTCTCATGATGGTTCAAGCCTTTATAATTGCTAAGCGCTATTTATTTGTAGTGCTATTAACAGCCTGTATTTCAAATTTGGCAGCACAAAATGCTGCCTTATCAAAAATAGCATTTGGTTCTTGCGGACATCAGGACCATCCGCTGCCTGTATATGATTTAATTGTAAAACACCGTCCCGATTTGTTTGTTTTCTTGGGCGACAATATTTACGGCGACACGGATAACATGGATACCTTGCGTGCAAAATATGCGCGATTAGCTGCCCATAAAGGGTTTCAACAATTAATAAAAACTACCAAAACCTTGGCTATTTGGGATGATCATGATTATGGCATGAATGATGCAGGCCGACATTACGCTTTTAAAGACAGCACGAAAGAAATATTCTTAAAATTTTTTAACGAGCCGGTAAACTCAGCTCGTAGAAAGCATGCAGGTATTTATGATGCACATATATATAATTGCAATGGTAAAAAATTGCAGGTTATATTAACAGATAATCGAACCTTTCGGGATGATTTAATTCTTTATCAAGGCGAAAAGAAGAATGATGAGCGCTATTTTTATACGCCCGATTATTCGCCTCAACCCTCCAAAGATTCTACCATGTTGGGCGCAGAACAATGGGCATGGTTAGAGGAACAATTAAAACAACCGGCTGATTTGCGATTAATTTGCTCCGGTTCTCAATTTTCAATTGAATATAATGGTTATGAATCTTGGGCAAACTTTCCGCACGAGCAGCGAAAAATGTTGGATTTGATCAAAAAAACTAAAGCAAATGGGGTAATGTTTCTTTCAGGTGATGTGCATTATGCAGAAATTTCTAAGTTGACAGATCCCGGCTTGTATCCAATTTATGATGTAACCGCAAGCGGACTTTCTTCTACCTGGTTGTTTGCTACGCCTAATAATAATCGAATTGAAGGGCCAATTATGGAAAATCATTTTGGCATGCTTACCATTAATTGGAAATTGACCGACCCAACTATTAAAATGGAAATATGGGATGTGTCCAATAATCAACGTATTGAACACACCGTTAAGCTGAGTGAACTTAGTTTTAAAAAATAATTCACTTTCAAAAAAATGAAACAGCGCCTTTTACAATTGAAATTCCGACGAAGTTGGACTTTGATCGTGGGGTGTATGCTTGTTTCCCCGATTACTTTTGCCCAAGTTCATGAACCTGTTTTTATTGCAGGTGCGATGCGCAATGTAATGTGGAAGGGCGAATTGGCCGGTACCATTGATTTGGATACCCTTCAAAAGAAAGCTGTTTACGGTTTAGGGCCCATTGAAGGATTGAAAGGTGAAATTTTATTGTGGGATGGAACAGTTTATTCATCTCGCGTAATAGCCGATTCCCAATGTATTGTTTCTAAAAACCAAGCATTACGTGCGCCATTTTTTGTTTATGTAAAGTCGAGTAATTGGCGCGCTGTATCAGTTCCTGATACGTTAATGGATATGTTGCACCTAGAAAATTTTTTGAACCGGCAATTTGAAAGGGATAGTGTTCCCTTTGCTTTTCGTTTATCCGTTACCGTTCATTATGCAAAATTTCATATTGTTAACTTACCGGATGCTGTAAAGGTTCAATCTCCCGAAGATGCGCATATTGGCAAACAATATTTTGAATTGCATGATGAGGAAGTAAACATATTGGGTTTTTATTCAACCCAACATAAAGGGGTTTTTACCCATCACAGTACGAATTTGCATGCACATTTGATTAATCTGAGGATGAATAAAATGGGGCATATCGATCAAGTTCAATTTATTCCGGGAACGTTAAATTTGTATGTTCAGTAGCCCAAATTCATGCAACAATATTATCTGAGATTATGCAACAATATTTATGTGAGAAGTTGAATGAATTATTGCTTTTTAGCATAAGCAATTGAGCTAGGAGAATCAACTTCTGCTTACTCCATTAGATGCAAGCGCATAAGATGTTTGGCAATTTTTATTGAAATGGTATAACATAAAAAAGCCCTCCAATTGGAGGGCTTTTTAGTATTGCAATAATGCGATTAAAGTTTGTTGAATTTCTTAACGATTACATCATCAGTAAGTTGAACTTTGATTACATAAGCACCATTGTTCAATTTTGAAGTGTTGATGTTGAAGTAATTCAATCCTTCATTGATAGAAGATGCTTGGCTATAAACCATTTTACCGCTTAAATCGAAGATTTGAACAGTAGCTCTATCCGATTTATCTGCAGCAATATTTAATTGCATTGCATTGTTAACCGGATTAGGATAAATGGCAACATCAGCTGATCCTTCGTTGCGTACATTTTTAACGGTGCTATATCTAGCACTGTTATCTCTGTCAACCAAACGTAAGCGATAGTAGTTGAAGCCTCTTACCGGCGTATTATCAATAAATGAATAATCTAAAGTTGAGGTACTGTTTCCGCTTGCGGCAACACGACCGATTTCGGTAAAGTTGCGACCATCCAAGCTGCGTTCTACCACAAAGCTATTTGCATTGATTTCACGAACAGTACTCCAAGTGATTTTATTCACTTTACCTGTACGCGTTGCATTAAAGCTTAACAATGTTACAGGTAATGGAGTGCCAAGGCCAACACCGGTTGCAGCGGTACCGCCACTAAAGCTAGTGATTCCGTCAAACTGTGCATATAAAACACCATTGATAGTAGCACCGGTTGTATTGGTATTGGTTAATGGTATTGCACTTACAACACCATCTGGCGTTACGCTGTTAACAGTAGGAACGAAATCCCCTGAAACAGTTTTAAACCAAACTAAACCTTCATCATTACTTCCCGGATTATTTGCTAAGAAGTCGTCTTTTGCTTGAATGATAGAATCTAATTCACGTTGTGTGTAGAAGAAACGTACACTTACCGGTGTAGAAATTGTAGCGCCATTTAAATTTACATTCCAATAGCGTTGCATAGTGTAAGTTGCTTTTAAGTTAGCAACATCTTCTGCAATAAACCATTTACGATCAACTGTAAGTTTAGCTGTTGCTTGTGTTTTGGCAGCCGCATTCGTACCCCAGTTTACACCAAACAAATAACGGGCACTATTACCATCTGTATAGTAGGTATAACCATCAGCATCTGTACATGCAGTAAGTGCAGGAGATAACGTACTGCCATTTTCCGGTCCGCCCGCTAAGGCCACATTTCCACCAATTGATTTTGGTCCAACAAAGAAGCTGTCAATAGCCATTTGGTTACCATACAAGCTATATGCATCCAATGCAAATTGAACGGTTTGGCCGGCATAGTTTGCAAC
>JBJOQA010000206.1:0-2952 GCA_046050225.1 Bacteroidota bacterium
AATATTTATGGTTTTAAAGTAGAAGGATTAAATGGCGAAACCATTGATTTTTCAAGCTTTAAAGGAAAGAAAATCTTGATTGTAAATACAGCGTCTAAATGTGGTTACACCCCACAGTATACCGAGTTAGAAGCCTTACATCAAAAGTATAAAGACAAGTTGGTCGTGATTGGATTTCCGGCCAATAATTTCGGCCAACAAGAACCCGGCACCAATACCCAAATTGGCGAATTTTGTAAAAAGAACTATGGCGTAAGTTTCATTATGGCCGCTAAAATTTCGGTAAAAGGTGACGATATTGCCCCTATTTATAAATGGTTATGCAATAAATCTGAAAATGGCGTTTTAGATGCAGAAGTAACTTGGAACTTCAACAAATTTTTGATTAGCGAAAACGGAACTTTAATTACAAAGTTTGAAAGTAAAGTAAAGCCAATGAGTGAAGAATTGACTTCAAAATTATAAGAGATTATCAACGAATAAAAAATGCCGGCAATTGCCGGCATTTTTTTATTTATATCGTTCCTTCCACATTTGGTTGAAGGTTTTATTGCTGAAGGTTAAATCAGATCGATGCCGTTTCCAATTTTTAAATAAACTATTCACTACTTTATTTTTAATCGAGCCACTGCCCATATTCATTACACGCCGGTTCAAACTTGCCAGTTTCCACATTTTCCAAGCAAGCGTTTCACTTAATGGTGCTTGTCCGCCTGTTACGGCCTCCGCACGATTATCTAATAACAACTCATGCAAATTTATTTTCACCGAACAAACTTCTGTGCAAGCGCCGCAAAGCGAAGAGGCATGTGATAGATGTTTAAACTCCTCCATACCTTTTAAATTAGGCGTAATTACACTGCCAATAGGACCACTGTAAGTAGTGCCGTAACTATGACCGCCAATGTTTTTGTAAACAGGGCAAGCATTTAAACAGGCTCCGCAACGAATGCAATATAAACTCTCACGTTGTTTCGGGTTAGCAAGAATGTTGGTACGACCATTGTCTAACAAAATCACATACATTTCTTCCGGTCCATCGGTTTCATTGGCTTGGCGCGGGCCGCTTAAAATACTATTGTAAACCGTAATTTGTTGGCCTGTGCCATAGCTCGACAATAAAGGCCAAAACAAGGCCAGGTCTGTCATAGACGGAATCACCTTTTCAATGCCCACCACTACAATATGGGTTTTTGGAAAAGCGCAGCTTAAACGGGCATTGCCTTCATTTTCGGTTACGGCAATAGCACCAATATCGCTAATGATAAAGTTGGCGCCGGTTACGCCTACCTCAGCTTGCGTATACTTTTTGCGTAAAATATCCCTGGCAACTAATGTGAGTTGTTGGGGTGTTAAATTAGGTGCCGTACCTAATTTCTCTGCAAACAATTTGGCAACATCCTCCTTGCTTTTGTGCATGGCCGGCGTAACAATATGATAGGGCGGTTCGCCATCTAACTGCTGAATATATTCGCCTAAATCGGTTTCAATACTTTCAATTCCTAACTTTTCGAGCTGATCATTTAAATGAATCTCTTCCGTTACCATGCTCTTGCTCTTCACCAAGGTTTTGCAATTTTTTTCAGTGCAAATTTTTGCTATCGCATCAATCGCTTCTTCTGCATTTTCGGCCCAAATTACCTTGCCGCCACGCTTACTAAATTGCAGTTCAAATTGCTCAAGCTGTTGATCCAACGTTTCAATAGCGCGCCATTTTATATTCTTGGCCATTTCGCGCACTTGATCTACGTTCACAAACTGTGCCTTTCCTTCCGGCACTTTTTGTTGATATTGCTGAATATTAAAATTGATTTTCCTGCGATGCTCTAAATCAGCCGATTTAATCGTGCTTTTGGCAAGAAAACTATGAAAGGTATCGTTCATCTTATTTTTTGTTAGTGGGCTGCAGTGCAAACATCAACCGCATGGGCGACGCTCCGTTCAACATTGGTTCGCTGCGCAGCAATATGCTAAGGTAAGTTAGATTTTTAATTTGGACTTACTATCAAAGGTCTTTCAACATCCACAAATTGCAAGCAAAATGGCCACTTGCGCCCATGGGTTCGCAAAGATGTTTAAAACCGGTTTTTTCGTATAAGTGAACGGCTTTATTTAATTCGGGCAAACTTTCTAAATAAAGTTGTGTATAACCCAATGCTTTTGCGGCTTCCATGCTTTCCTCCATCAGCAATTTACCAATTCCTTTTCCTCTGGCTGATGCAGCAACATAAAGTTTAACTAATTCGGCACATCCCGTAGGTAAACCTTCTGTAGGGTATATGCCGCAACCACCCACCAATTCCTCATCAATGGTGGCTACAAAATAGATGGAACCCGGTTGATTAAACAGTTCAAACAAATGATCTGTTGTAGGGTCTGTGAAAACAGTACCGGGTCTGTCGGCGCCAAAATCGCGCAGCGCCTGCCTAATTACCGCCGCGATAGCTGCATTATCGGTGGCTGCAATTTGTCTAATTTGAATAGATGCCATTTTACGAGTAGGTATTGCCGTTAGTTGATTTTATGTTAAGCCGGATCTTTCACCAATTGCTGATGCGTTCTAAAACAAGTGCCTTTGAAAACGGCTACTATATGGTCATTTTGGTTGCAAATAGTGATTTGATATAAACCGGTTGATTTACCATTATGTAATTCTTTTGTTTCACCGATTAAAACATCGCCAACATGCACCGGTTTTAAAAAG
Source organism: Bacteroidota bacterium (assembly GCA_046050225.1). Taxonomy (GTDB): domain Bacteria; phylum Bacteroidota; class Bacteroidia; order Chitinophagales; family Chitinophagaceae; genus Ferruginibacter. The sequence goes on from JBJOQA010000206.1 coordinate 2,705, forward strand.
TTGATGGAAGTGTCGAGGGCAACTGATAATACATTGCGATTGTTGCATGCAAAGGCAAAGGCACTATCTGCAAACGAAAATGCCACCCCGCCGTGTACAATGCCAAAGCCATTTACCATTTCTTCGCGCACCTTCATCTTAATTTTACTATAGCCGATTTCAACTTCCAACACTTCTATGCCCAGCCATTGGCTAAATCGATCGTGTTGCATCATATGTTGAACTACCTCTTGTGCTGTTGCCATCTT
>JBJOQA010000207.1:0-8412 GCA_046050225.1 Bacteroidota bacterium
TCCAAATAAACTTGGTGCAAATTCATTGAATAATACCGATAGCGCAAAACCGGTAATCAAACCTGCAATGGCTGCAGCACCTGTGGTTCTTTTCCAGAACATACCTAATATAAACATGGCAAATACACCAGGACTAATGAAGCCGGTATATTTTTGAATGTATGTAAAGCCACCCACCCCGCCAATACCGAGTAAATCATTCCAAGTAAATAATACGGCTAAAATCATGGCAGCGAAAACGGCAAGTCGACCAATATACACTTGCGCTTTATCGGTGGAATCTTTCTGCAAATATTTTTTATGAATATCGAGTGTATAGATGGTGGAGATACTATTTACTTTACCTGCCAATGAAGCCACAATAGCAGCTGTTAAAGCCGCAACAGACAATCCTTTTAAGCCGGTTGGCAAAAAGGTTAATACAGCCGAATAAGCGCCATCTTTACCACCTACTAATTGTGGCAAATGGCCGCCTTTGTATAAAACGTAAGCTGCAATACCGGGGAGCATAACTATTAATGGCATTAATAATTTTAAGAAACCGGCAAACAAAATACCCGTACGCGCAGTTTGTAAATCGGCACCCAAGGCTCTTTGTGTGATGTATTGATTACATCCCCAATAATTAAGGTTGATAATCCAGATACCTGCTGCATAAGAAAGAATACCCGGAAAGGTTAAATATTTATTGATGTCATTTTGCGAAGCGTCGGCAGTCGGTTTGGGAATAATCATTTTAAAATGTTCCGGTGCCTCTTTCATCAAGGTTTTAAAACCTGCGATAGCACTTTGTCCAACACCAAAGTGTTCGGCTACAGTAGTTAGTGCGATATAGGTAGTAACCAAACCACCAATGATAAGCACAGCCACTTGAATAACATCAGTATAGGCCACCACTTTCATACCTCCTAAAGAAATAAGTAAAGCAAAGATGGCTAAACCAATCATGATGGCATGTAAATATCCGCCACCGGCGATACCATTAATGGCAACTGCGCCTAAGTATAAGATAGAAGTTAGGTTAACAAAAACATACAAGAACAACCAAAACACCGCCATAATTAAAGCCGTAGATTCATTATACCGCGTTTTCAAAAACTGCGGCATCGTATAAATCTTGTTTTTGAGATATACCGGAATAAACCAAATGGCAATAATGATTAGAGCTACGGCAGCAATCCATTCATAAGCAGCAACCGCAATTCCTAAAAAGAAACCTTCGCCACTCATACCGATAAATTGTTCGGCAGAAATATTGGAAGCAATTAATGAGGCACCGATTGCCCACCAAGTAAGCGTTCCTTCTGCAAGAAAATAGGCTTTAGCGTCATGCTCATTTTTCTTACGTTTTCTGTAAATCATATAACCGTATCCGGCTACGATAACGAAATAAATAATAAATACCAGATAATCGGCAAAGGCAAGGTTCTTGTTCATGCAGTTGGTTTTGTAAGATTTTAAAACGTTAACAATTGTAAACTCATTTTATTTGTAATATACTTCACTCCAACGAAGTTCATTTTTAAATTGATATAAATCAGTTTGCTTCCCAATTTTCACAAATTCAATACCGGCCATTTCAGCAAAATCATTCATATGTTCGGCATTTAAATTTTGACTGTATCCGGTATGATGCGCACCTCCGGCCAAAATCCAAGCGGCACAGCCATCATTCATATTGGGATAGGGTTTCCACAACACACTTGCCACCGGCAGTTTAGGTAAATCATGCACCGCTTCAACAGCTTCTACTTCGTTTACCAACATGCGGAAACGATTTCCCATATCAATTACAGAGGCATTAATAGCCGGTCCAGCTGCCGAAGTAAATACCAAACGCACCGGATCTGCTTTACCTCCAATTCCCAATGGATGAATTTCGCATTTAGGTTGACCATTAGCAATGCTCGGACAAATTTCTAACATATGTGAACCCAATACGAGTGGATTGGCCGGGTCGAAATGGTAAGTATAATCCTCCATAAAACTATTACCTCCCTTTAAACCAGTTCCCATTGTTTTCATTGCTCTTACTAAGGCCGCTGTTTTCCAATCACCTTCCCCTGCAAAACCATATCCTTTTGCCATCATGCGTTGTGCACCAATACCCGGCAATTGCAACATACCATGCAAATCTTCAAATGTATCGCTAAAACCTTTAAAATTACCTTGTTCTAAAAAATACTGCAGGCCTAACTCAATTTTGGCGGCATCGCGCAGCGATTGATATTGCTTACCATCGTTTTTCAAACTATCTACCACACGGTATGTTTCAAAATATTCTTGCGTTAATCGATCAACATCCTGCTCGCTTACCTCACTAATTACTTTTACTAAGTCGCCAATTCCATGTGTATTTACACTATAGCCAAATTGCATTTCCGCTTCCACTTTATCACCATCGGTTACGGCAACAAAGCGCATATTGTCACCAAAACGAACAAATCTTGCACCTTGCCAATCGTTCCAACCGGCAGCTGCTCTTGTCCAAACATTAATGCGCTCAATAACCACCGGATCTTGCCAATGTCCCACCACTACCTTTCTTTTTAAACGCATACGACTCATTATAAAACCAAATTCACGATCACCATGTGCACTTTGATTCAGGTTCATAAAATCCATATCAATATCTCCCCATGGAATATCGCGATTAAATTGGGTATGCAAGTGCAATAGCGGCTTTTGCAAAATTTTCAACCCGCTGATCCACATTTTTGCAGGCGAAAAAGTATGCATCCAAGCAATGATACCGATACAGTTTTTGGTGGCATTGGCTTCGGCACAAACAGCATAAATTTCTTCTGTAGATTTTACCGTAGGCTTGAAAATTACATTTACGGCTATCGTAGCTTCATTATGCAATGATTTTGCAATTTCTTGCGAATGTTCTGCCACTTTTTTCAATGTTTCTTCACCATATAAATGCTGACTACCGGTAACAAACCAAACTTCTAGTTCCTTTAATGCTTTCATGTTGTTTATTTTTTTCCCCAACTTATTTGGAGGTTATGAGTGTTGTGCCCTGCGGACGATTAGTATTAATTTTATTTTTTAACCATTTTCAAGCTCTTATCGAGCATTGATATCAATTGATTTTATTTGTTCGGGGAACCATAGCATCATCTCCCCTTTTCCTCTGTTTGCCCAAGCATAATAAGGAATCGCAACAAAAGGTTGTTTAGCTGTGCTAACCAAATTATTTTCCAACGAAACTTTTGTTAATTCGGCATGTAGCGTAACTACACCGTTTAGTAAATTCGGTTGATATTTATCTGAAAAGATTGCATCCGCACCTAATACAAACCCCGAAACAGAACCTGCATTATCCGGCCATTCAGCACAATACATTAATGGGCCGCGTTGCAGCGCTACTTTTCCTAAATCATCGGTTATTTTTTGATTGGCTTTTACACGACGTATTTCCATTGGTAAACGAAGTGTTACTTGATCATTATTTTGCCATATTCGATTAATTACTGCATAACCATGCTCCATGCTATAATCTGCCGCAATACCATTTACTAATATGGAAACAGGTTGAGCTCTTGCGGCAGTAAATGCATATAAATCAGAAGGAATAGCTTCATTATTTGCCCAACCTGGAATACGTAATTTTAAGGCAAATGGTAAAGTGCCTTTTTGTGGATTAATGATGAACTTCAGATCACCATCCCATGGATAGTTATTTTGTTGCTCGATAGAAAGTGCTTTATTATTAATAGTTACCGAGGTTTTGCTATTGATAAATAAATTAACAAACAATGCATCGCCCTGTTGGGCATACATATATCCAGGAACAGAAGGTAATAAGCGAGTTAAATTTGTTGGACAACAAGAACAATCAAACCAACCGGATCTTTCTTGTTCCAAACTTGAATGATGAAAACTGTTTTTTACTTGCATGGCATTGGTATAAAAGAAAGATTTGCCATCTAATCCCACACCGGAAATCAAGCCATTGTATAATATCTTTTCTAATACATCAATGTATTTGGCATCACCATGCAATTGAAACATACGTTGGTTCCAATACACATTTGCAATGGCTGCGCAGGTTTCATTATAAGCAGTAGCGTTAGGTAATTCATAATTACCGCCATAACGTTCACCAAAAGGGATAGCACCGGCACCACCCTGTACATATAATTTTTTAGTTACTAAATTTTGCCAGATAGAATCAATTGCGTTTAATAGTTGTTTATCTCCTGTAAGTGCAGCTACATCCGCCACCGCTGCATATAAGTAACCAGCACGAACCGAATGACCTTCTGCTTCTTTTTGATTAACTACAGGCATATCATCCTGCCAATAAGAGCCATTTTTAAACGGATCAGGGTTATTTGCATCGTAGCCTTTATAATGCCCACGCTCTTCAATAAAAAACTTGGCAGTATTTAAATATTCGGCTTTGCCGGTGATGCGATATAATTTTACTAAGCCCATTTCCACCACCTCATGCCCTGGCGCTACATGTAATTTATCTTTTCCAAAAACCAAACAAACTAAGTCGGCATTTTTCAAGGCAATATTTAATAAATTTCTTTTACCCGTTGCGGCAAAGTGTGCGGCTGCGGCTTCATATAAATGGCCTGAATTGTATAATTCGTGACTCATTTCACGCTCGTTTTGCCAACGATTGGCACCTGACCAATCGTGAGGATGCAGGGGGTCAATCGTTCGAGCGGTATACAGATAACCATCCGGCTCTTGCGCCTTTCCAACAATGTTAATTAAAGAATCTATATAGGCTTCTAATTTTTTATCGGGAAATAAACTTAAGGAAAAAGAAGCCCCTTCAATGGTTTTATAAATATCTGTATCGTCGAATGGAAATATGGTGCAAAATTTTCCGGTTTTGGTTGCAGCCATCTCAAAATTTTTCACCCTACCAGTTTTTTCGCAGCGCTGAAATGATGCAGGAATAGTAACATTGTGATTAATTTGTAATCGCGGAAGCCAAAAATTATCTGATAAATGAACGTTTACAAAAGGTACTGCCTTAAACGCATAATCGCGTTGTTGTGCAAGTACATTGCAGCAACTGAATATGGTAAGTAAAAGCAATATTTTTTTCATCTTCATTATATTAGCAATCGACAAAACACAACCACTACCTGTAATTAAAATTCAATTAAGATTGGCCGTAATAGCTATCCGGGCCATGCTTTCTTTCAAAGTGTTTTTTAATCAAAGCGTCTTTCAAACGAGGAGCATTGGGATTTATTTGTTCGGTTAAATAGGCCATATGCGCAACATTTTCAAGTACGGCACTGTTATAAACCGCTTTAGCGGCTGTTTTGCCCCAGGTAAATGGAGCATGATTACCCACTAAAACCATTTCAACTTCTTCGTAATTCAATCCATTATCTTTAAAGCAATTCATGATTTGAAAACCGGTTTCATATTCATAATTGCCTTTAATCATTTCATCACTCATTGGCGGAGCACAGGGCACATCCACAGTAATATGATCGGCATGCGTAGTGCCAAAAATAGGAATCGGTCTTTGCGATTGAGCCCAAGAAGTAGCATAAGTAGAATGCGTGTGTACAATGCCGTTAATTTGCACCCAGTGCTTATATAATACCGCATGCGTTTTTGTATCGGAGGAAGGCCGAAGATCTCCTTCAACAGTATTACCGTCAAAATCAACAATCACCATTTTGTCGACTGTTAAATCTTCATAAGGTACACCGCTTGGCTTGATGGCAAAAACGCCTAAGTTTCTATCGGCGGCACTTACATTGCCAAAAGTAAACAACACTAAACCCAGTTTAGGTAATTGCATATTGGCTTGATAAGCTTCCTCTTTTATATGTTGATACTTGCTCATATTTATGCAGGAATTAAATTTGCTTCAAATACAGGTGTAATTTGCGATTCTACAAATCCACCCATACGTTTATACTGTTCAAATCTTTGTTGATAGATTTCGACTAAATTTTGATTGGGTATATACTCCATATCAAAGCCTTGCCCCATCGCATTCATCGCATCTTCTACTTTTGGATAAATGCCTGCAGCCGTGGCAGCAAACATGGCAGCACCCAACGCACAAGTTTGTTCGGAGCGATGAATGCGAATTGGCATATCCATAACATCGGCCATCATTTGCATGATAAAGGGTGATTTTCTGGCCACGCCGCCTAAGCCAATTAATCCTTTTACCGGAATACCTTGCTCTTTAAAACGATCCACAATCGCTTTAGCTCCAAAACAAGTAGCCTCAACAATTGCTCTAAAAATTGCAGGCGCATCAGAACCTAATGCCAAACCGGAAATAGATGCCGTTAATAATTGATTAGCATCGGGGGTTCTTCTGCCATTAAACCAATCCAAAGCATATTCACTGTTTTCATTTACCTGAATTAATGCAGCTTGATGACTTAAATGCGGTATAATAGCATCTTCCGTTTCTTTGATTAGTTGCTCGAGCACTGCATTATCTATCTTGGTTGAATGTTGTAAAATATTTTTCAAAGGCCAAGAGAGCAGGCTTTTAAACCAAGCATAGGCATCACCAAAAGAGGATTGTCCGGCCTCCATACCTAGCATACCCGGAATTACCGAGCCGGGTACTTGGCCACAAATGCCACGCACTAAAGTATCTCCTACTTCGTCAATTGGTGCTACCAAAATATCACAGGTAGAAGTACCCATTACCTTGCTTAAATAATAAGGTTCGATTTGGCCGCCAACAGCGCCCATATGACAATCAAATGCTCCAATACCAATTACAACATCGATTGGCAAACCTAGTTTGGCAGCCCAGTTGGCACTAATAATTCCCACTGCGTGATCTGAAGTATAAGTATCTTGAAACAATCTATCAGTATAACCGTCTAACAATGGATCAAGGGTAGCAAAAAAATCATTGGGTGGTAATCCGCCCCAATCTTTTGCCCATAGCACTTTATGACCGGATGCACATACACCTCTTTTCATATCCCGAACATTTGTTCCTCCGGTTAATAAATAAGGAATCCAATCACAATGTTCTACAAAAGAATAAGCATTATTTCTTACGGCTTCATCTTCGCGCAACACGTGTAACATTTTAGCCCAAAACCATTCAGATGAATAAATGCCGCCCACAAATTGTAAATAGTTGGTATCAAATTTTTGTGCATGCGCATTAATTTCTGCCGCTTCGCCCACGCTGGTATGATCTTTCCATAAAACAAACATGGCGTTTGGATTATGTTCAAATTCGGGCAACAAGGCCAATGGCGTTCCGGCTTCATTTACTGCAACCGGCGTTGAGCCGGTGGTATCAACCGAAATTGCTTTTATTCCGGCAGCCACATCTGCACCAACTTGTGCGATACAATCTTTAATGGTAGTTTCCAATCCTTCAATATAATCCAGCGGATGCTGGCGAAATTGATTGGCTGTTGCATTACAGTATAATTGTTTTTTCCATCTTGGATAGTAAAATACAGCAGCTGCCAATTCTTGGCCATTCGCCGCATTTACAATAATTGTTCTAACTGAATCAGAACCATAATCTACTCCAATAACATATGCATTATTCGTTGACATAAAACTTGTATTAATGTTGCTATCCTTTCTTTCTATTCATTACTGCATGTACTTTACTTACTATACTGTGAGCATTGAGTCCGTATTTCTCCATTAATTGCGCCGGAGTACCGCTTTCGCCAAATGAATTATTTACGCCGATCATTTCTACCGGTGTTGGTAATTGACGACTTAATAATTGACAAACGGCATCGCCCAATCCACCATTCAATTGATGCTCTTCGGCAGTTACTGCACAACCGGTTTTAGTAACCGATTTCAAAACAGCTTCCTCATCCAATGGCTTGATGGTATGGATATTAATTATCTCGGCATCAATTCCTTCTTTGGCCAGAATTTCACCGGCTTGAATAGCTTCCCAAACCAAATGTCCGGTTGCAAAAATGCTCACATCTTTTCCTTCATTTACCATCCATGCTTTACCGATTTCAAATTTTTGATCGGGTGCGGTAAATACAGGAACAACGGGGCGGCCAAAGCGTAAATAAACCGGTCCATCATAATCAGCAATTGCTATCGTTGCAGCTTTAGTTTGATTAAAATCACAAGGATTAATTACTGTCATGCCGGGCATTGCACGCATCATGGCTAAATCTTCCAATATTTGATGTGTTGCGCCATCTTCTCCTAAGGTTAATCCTGCATGCGAAACACAAACCTTTACATTTGCATTTGAGTAGGCAATACTTTGTCTGATTTGATCATACACCCTACCCGAACCGAAATTGGCAAATGTTGTTGCATAAGGAACAAAGCCTGATATGGCTAATCCTGCAGCCACACTCATCATATTCGCTTCTGCAATACCACATTGAATAAACCGATCAGGATTATCTTTTATAAATGCATCTAATTTTAAAGAAGGTA
>JBJOQA010000208.1:0-6327 GCA_046050225.1 Bacteroidota bacterium
GAAGGTTTGGTGTTTTTTTTTAGGATTGCGGGTGGTTCTGCAATCCTTTTTTTATGCCTATAACCTTATTGTTTAAGATAGAAAGTCAATACTAATGAAAGAAATGGCTGTTTTTTGTGTATGAATAAATTGAAACTGTTATTTTTGCATCCCTTCAAACAATTGTTAAGCAATTGTTTTGAATGGTCCCGTAGTTCAATGGATAGAATAGAAGTTTCCTAAACTTTAGATACAGGTTCGATTCCTGTCGGGACTACCCAGTTATAAGTTTGGCCAATCTGCGAAGATTGGCCATTTTTTTTGAGGGATGGAATGCAAGATTGACAAGAGATTGTATCGCATTAGCTCGCCCTACTTACTTCCTTTTTTATAAAAGGGGTCGCTCTAATCAGGTAAACAAAACTATTTTAACCAATTGGTGATTTTCATCGATTGTATTGACTTAAATGCTGTTTCACCAAAAATAGCGTTATCAAAAAGCGCTAATAACAGAAAGCTTATTTTCAACTTCATCCATTGAACTTATTGCATACTTGTGTAATTGTGTGCAATTAGCAATGCATTTTTTCATCTTTTAACCTTTTTAAAAATAGTTGACTGAGCTGCTTTTTTATTTGGTTTGCGGAATAGCATACCTGTTACCAGTGATTTTAAAATCGCTGATGAAATCATTGATTTCTTTCAGCTCACCACCAGACAATTCAACAGTTGCACTCGTTAGGTTTTCTTGCAAATGTGCCATCTTGGTAGTGCCAGGGATAGGAACCACCCAAGGCTTCAATGAATGCAGCCATGCCAATGAAATTTGGGCAGGAGTAAGTCCACGCTGGTTACCAAAATCAGTTAGGAACTCAATGATGCCCCAATTGGCTTTGATAGCAGCTTCCTGGTAGCGCGGCAGGCCCGGGCGATTATCGTTTTTCGGATTGTATTTTGTGCGTTCATTGATAAAGCCGGTAAGTAAAGCCCTGCTGAGTGGACTATAAGGTACAAAACCAATTTCCAGTTCTTCACACACAGCGAAGATTTCACCTAATGGGTCTCTTGTCATTAAAGAGAGTTCTGTTTGCAAAGCAGTAAGTGGTTGTACCGCATGTGCTTTTCGAATATTCTCTACCCCGGCTTCACTCAACCCGAAGTGCAATACCTTTCCTTCTTTAATTAAGTCTTTTACTGTGCCTGCAACATCTTCAATGGGCACAGACGGGTCAACACGGTGTTGGTATAATAAATCGATATGATCCGTCTGCAATCTCTTTAAAGAAGCTTCCACTACCTCACGTATATGTTGCGGCTTGCTGTTAAATGAGCCGGGTATAAACTTCCCATCTTTAATTTCAAATCCAAACTTGCTGCACAGGATAATATTTTTCCTGAAAGGCTTGATGGCTTCCCCCACTAACACTTCGTTCGTAAATGGCCCATACGCTTCTGCGGTATCAAAAAAGTTCATACCCAAATCGTAGGCTTTCCTGATTACTGCTATGGAGTTATTTCTATCAGGAATATAGCTACGGTTAAAGCTCATACCCATACAACCAAGTCCCATCCCGTGGTTAATCATCAAACTGTTTTTTCCTGCACCAAGCTTACGCTGTTTGGTTTTGGAGCCTGTTGGAGCTTTCTCGTTAGGTGAAGAAGCATTGGCAATAGCAGGCATCATACTCATTACAGTTGAACCCAATACAGATGCGCTTAATACGCTTCCGATTTTTAGAAAATTTCTTCGATTTTGCATATACCAGATGATTTTAATTACAATGAAATTTTTCCTGTCTTCATAGCAGCTATTACACCACCATCCATCAGCAAGTCACTCCCGGTGGTGAACCCCGACTCCGGGCCAAGCAGGTAATGCGCCAGTGTTGCCACTTCGTCTACAGTGCCCACTCGTTTGCTGGCAGATTGATTGATCATTGCTCGGTAACCATCGCCAATGGGAGAATCTAATTCGTGTTTGGCAAGCGGCGTCATTATAATACCCGGACTAATAGAATTAATACGGCCTCCTCTTTCTGCCCAATTAAGGCATTCCGCTTGTATGCGCAGGTGATTCGCTCTTTTAGACAAACAATACGCATAAGTAGTATTAGGCACATTGGCTGGCTGTAGTATCGGCAAACTCATTAACTCATCTGCTGGAGTCTCCATCAATGTTTTGTCTGTTTCCGCTCCTAATGTAGGAATCATGTGGCCAGCCATGCTGGAAATATGAATACCGGCACCGCCTTCAGCAATCACTTTTCCAAACGCTTCCAATACATATGCCGCACCCACCAAATCCACTTGCAGCAATTTTTCAACAGAAGCCATATTGGGTGAAAGACCGGCTGTATTTACCACCTGCAATACATTGCCCAGTGCAGCTGCTTTTGCAGCTAGTGCTTCAACTGAACTTTTTGAAGAAACATCAGTCTGTTGTGTTTCCACTGCATAACCGGTATCCTGTAATTCCTGTGCTGCCTTTGAGAGAATAATCTCATTGATATCAGCCAATAAAACGATCTTGCCTGCACCCTCACGTTTTGCAATAGCCATGCCAATACCACCTGCGCCAATTACGACTAACACATTTGATCTCATAATTTATGTTTTGTTTGTTGATGATTTTTTTAAAAAGTTGATGCGATAGAATATAGGATGATCCAATTACCATCACGTTTTTCCAATCTCATTTTTTGCTGTAGCCTCCAGGTATTTCTGCTACCCCAGATGCTTGCATCTACCCTATCCCGAATCGTTACATCAGCAATGTTTCCATTTACGTTTATGGTGTGGTTCACCTCTTGGACGGAATAGTACTTCATGCTTTCCTTTGCTACTTCATTCAGCCATTCTGTTTTCGGTTGCACATATCCGGTTATATGTGTCAGGGTAAAGCCGTTATCAAGAATGCTTGTTATACCAATTGTATCCCCGGCAATCATTAACTCGGCTAATTGCTTTATCACCTTGTAAACACCCGCCGTATCGTTTTCTATATTTTTTTGCAATGCCGGTAATTGATTTTGTGAGCAGCTAAACTGTTCATTTTAACAACATGTATGATAATCAGGTAGCGCATTTATTTACCTACCCTTGCCTGTAAGGCAGCAGGATAACGGTCTCCAATAATCTCGATTTCTTTCAGTGCGTTGTTTATCCTTTTCAGTTCATCTGTTGAGAGGGAAAGATTTACGGCTTCAACATTTTCTTCCAAGCGATGAATTTTTGTTGTGCCCGGAATTGGTGCAATGAAAGGCTTTTGTGCCAGCAACCATGCCAATGCAATTTGAGCAGGAGTAGCGCTATTTTCTGTTGCAATAGACTTTAGTAAATCGACCAATGCTTGGTTGGCTTTTCTATTTTCTTCTGTAAATCGTGGTACTATATTGCGAAAATCTGTTGGGTCAAATTTTGTATGTTCATTGATAGCGCCTGTTAAAAAACCTTTGCCCAATGGACTAAAGGGTACAAAGCCAATTCTTAATTCTTCTAGAACGGGGATGATTTCCTTTTCAGGTTCACGCCAAAACATAGAGTACTCACTTTGTAAGGCTGTTATTGGTAATACGGCGTTAGCTTTTCGAATACTCTCCACACCGGCTTCACTCATGCCAAAGTGTTTCACTTTTCCTTCCTGTATTAAATCCTTTACAGTACCAGCCACTTCTTCTATTGGTACATTTGGGTCAACGCGATGCTGATACAACAAATCAATTACGTCTGTCTGCAAATACCGTAATGAATTTTCTACTACTGTTCTAATTCGATTTGGGTGGCTATCAAGCCCCTTTTGGTTATCGCCTTCTTTAAATCCAAACTTGGTTGCCAAAACTACTTTATCTCTGAACGGTTTAACTGCCTTACCAAGATACTGCTCATTTAAACCTTGTGTATAAGCTTCGGCGGTATCAAAAAAGGTTATTCCCAAATCATACGCTTTTTGGATTAATGCAATTGCATCCGACTCACTTGAAGCGGGGCCGTAGCCAAAAGTTAATCCCATACATCCAAGACCTAGCTCAGAAACTTCAAGTCCATTGCCTATTATTCTCTTTTTCATTTTTTCTTTTAATTATGTTGCAAAGTTCTGTTTAGTTGTCAAACGTATTGTTATACAGATTACTGCTTTACTTACCAGTTTTACTGAATAAAATTGTTCCTAAGTTTTTTCGGCTTGCAATTGATTATTTTTGATTAATAAAGTATGAGCTATGGAAATAATGAAAATAAAAAGTGTAGCTGAGTATAGTCGACTGAGGGGTTCGGATACTCTTCATCCGTTGATTAATATTTTGGATTACAGCAACCTCAAGTTGCTAGAACCGGCCTCCTACAATTTTGGTTTCTATTGCATTTTTCTTAAAGAAACAAAATGTGGTGACGTGCGATATGGTAAAGAGTTGTATGACTACCAAGAGCAGAGTTTAATGTTTGTTGCGCCGGGTCAATTACTAACTGTTGAGAAATATCTTCCAGGTATAAAACCGAAGGGGAAAGTATTAATTTTTCATCCCGATTTTTTGAAAGGAACGCCGTTGAATAATATATTGACAGATTACAAGTTTTTTTCATATGCATTAAATGAAGCGCTGCATCTTTCCGGAAAAGAAGTTAAACAGGTTCTACAGTTGTTTTCGACAATAGAAGAGGAGCTTCAGCAAAATATGGACAAGCACACCAAGACTTTGGTGATTTCGCATTTACAGTTACTCTTGCATTATTCGACAAGATTTTACGACCGCCAATTTATTACGCGGGATCATGTAAACAAAGGAATTTTAGAACGGTTTGAAAAACTATTGGAGGATTATTTTTCTTCCGATAAAGCTAAGACTAGTGGATTGCCTACTGTTGCATTTTGTGCAGCTGAGCTGCATCTTTCGGCTAATTATTTTGGAGACCTGATTAAAAAAGAAACCGGTACTTCTGCCCTGGAGTATATTCAAACAAAAGTGATTGATGTGGCAAAGGAAAGAATTTTTGATATCGATAAGTCCATCAGCGAAATTAGTTATGAACTTGGTTTTAAATACCCGCAGCACTTTACCCGTTTATTTAAGCAAAAAACCGGCACAACGCCGGTTGAATACAGAAGATTAAATTAAATCTGCTTATTCTGAATGTTTGAATGATTTTTGTTTTGCTCAAGAATGCTTAAAGTAAGCGTTACTCAAATACATTCATTAAGGGTTTATTAATAAATACAAGACTTGTTATATACTTTATATTAAAAAGCAAAATTTTGGGTCTTAATATAAAGTATTTTGAATCGATGGGTAAATGACATTGCGTGAAGTTTTATTGTAACGCTAATTCACCGGTTAATCTTTTGTCCGCAGCATTTTGTCCAATTACAATGGTATAATTGCCTTTATAAAGTTGCCATTCATTTGTATTCAAATTCCATTTTTGTAATTCGTTTATTGGTATTGTAAACTCAATTGTTTCTTTTTTACCCTTGCTAATAAATACTTTTTTAAAAGCTTTTAATTCTTTTAAAGGCATCCGCTCTGCGGCTGGATATTGAATATAAACCTGCGCTACTTCATTGGCGCTAAACTTGCCGCTGTTGGTAATATCTACCGAAAAAGTAATTGTGTTTGAGGTAGATAAAGATGGTTTTTTGCGCCATTGATAATCAAAATTGGTATAGCTTAAACCATATCCGAAAGGGTATTGTACCGCTCCTTCAAAGTATCGATACGTGCGCCCCTTTAATGCATAACTACTGTAGTTAGGTAAGTCGATTAAGTTTTTATAAAACGTAACCGGCAATTTTCCTGATGGAACTTCTTTGCCAAAAATGATATCTGCAAGTGCATTACCGCCTTGCTCACCCGGATACCATGCATAAATAATGGCATCACAATAAGGTTCAATTGCGGCTACATCTACGGCACTACCAGCGGTAATCACTGCAATAATTGGTTTGTTATGTGCTTTGCGCAATGCCTTCATATAGGCAATTTGCGAAGCAGGTAAACTAATGCTGGTTTTGTCGCCACCTCCGGGTGCTAAAAAAGCATCTCCTTCTTCTCCCTCATAAACTGGCGTTAAACCAATAACGGCAATTGTTACATCTGCATTGCCTGCTGCCCATGTGCCGCCAAAATGAACGGTATCAACAAAGTCACATCCTTGATCATATTCAACCCTTGTGCCCGGCCCAACAGCCGCCGTAATGCCTTCTACAAAGTTTACAGCTTTAGCACTTACGCCATGATAATTACCCAACAAAGCATCTAATGATGCAGCGGTTGGTCCGGCTACCATAATGGCGCCATAATCAATTTTATTAAGCGGCAATAGGTTATTGTTGTTTTTTAACAGCACCATACTTTG
>JBJOQA010000209.1:0-7234 GCA_046050225.1 Bacteroidota bacterium
CATAAAATCGGACTTTTCATATCGCCTTTTAGTTTTAAAACGGCGAGGTATTCTAAAATCCTTTCTTTGATTTTATCCATGCTGTAATGATCTTGATCTAAGATTTTTTTTGCACGTTTTAAATCGTAGGTATCTGCGGTATAATCTTCCCAAGGTAAATCCAACATCAAATCCACATGATTATACACTACTGAATAATCGGGTGTGGAAGGATGCATCCGTTCTAATTTCTCCACATTTTTGGCAAACATTTCTTGTGCCGCTTTTGGCCATTTTTTTCCTTCTGCGCGTTTTTGTAATTCTTTTACCTCTGCAAAATTATCGCCACCCAATTCTTCTTTGATGGCTTTTAATTGTTGTTGTAAAAAATATTCGCGTTGTTGTTTATCTAACTCTGCGCGCGTTTTATTGGTTACTTTGTTTTTTAATTCAGTGTATTGCAATTCGGTTTGCAATAAGTTCATCAATAATTCGGCACGTGCTTTAATATGTTGGGTTTCGAGCAAGCGTTGCTTGTCTTTTATTTCACTACCTAAATTGCTACTTACAAAATGAATTAAGAAAGCAGGATTTTCAATGTTTTTGAGAATGATGGCCGCTTCGCTAGGTAAATTTGGCGACATGCTGATGATTTGTCCGGCCAAATCTTTGATGCTGCTTACCATGGCATCAAAATCTTTATCATTTTTCAGTACTTCTTCCTCTAGGGGAGTAATGGTTGCTTTAAAATACGGATCCTCCGATGTAATGGCATTTATTTGAAAGCGCTTTCTTCCTTGAATAATGATGGTAGTACCGCCATCGGGCATTTTGATTAATTTGGCAATTTTAGCAACTGTTCCAATTTCAACCAAGTCGTGTATGGTTGGTTCTTCAACCGAACTATCTTTTTGTGCAATTACACCAATAAGTTTATCCGTTTTATAAGCATCATTTACCGCTTTTATACTTTTATCCCTTCCTACGGTGATAGGAATAACTACACCGGGAAATAATACGGTATTCCGTAACGGTAATAGGGGTAGTTCGTTTGGTATTTTACTGATATCATCATCGCCATCCTCTTCATTTAAAGGAATGATGGGCATAAATTCCATTTCTTCTTCGCCGGGTTTAAACATAAAGGTCTTCTCCATATTGCACTTTTAAATCATCAAATTCTCAAAATATCCTGCAAATTTCAGGTTTTTTACTTGAAACCCTTCTTCGGCAACTATAATGCCGTTATTTTGTTGCTTACAGATTGGCAGGTTTTTATGGTCTTCTAGTTTTTTTGCGCCATAAATTCCGAACCAGTAGTATTGAATAAAGGCAGGTGTTACAAATAATAACGGTAAATAAGCAATAAAATTTCAAATAATGCCGGAAGGAAGTTCATTTCTTTTGAAAGAAAATTTTTTGTCTAAAGTTGCTATCCCCGAAGCGGAGTGGGAGTTGGTTTTTGCAGGTTTTACATTTCATTCCTTTTCAAAGAAAACAACAATTATTCAGGAAGGTGCGCATAATGACCGCATATATTTTGTTGAATCGGGGTTGCTATATGCCTATAAAACGCTGCAAGATGACCAACATCAAGTTATTCAATTTGCTTGGGAAAATCATTGGGTGAGTGATTTGTTCAGTCTTTTATCGGGTAAAGCTGCTTTATTTTCAATCGTTACGCTAGCCGATTGTAAATTATGGTCCATCTCTAAACAACAATACGAACTGTTTTGTCGCCAATTTCATTGGATGGAAACTGCTTTTCGAATTAACTTTCAACATGCCTATTTAAATGCTATTTTACGGTTGTCGGATGGCTATTCATTGGATGCCACCGAGAAATATAATCGATTAATTGAAAGATATCCTGATTTATTGCAGCGCGTACCGCAATATTTAATTGCATCCTATTTGGGGGTATTGCCTTCCTCATTAAGTCGTATAAGAAATCAACGTAAGCGGTAATTTATTGTCATGGGCGAATAATTTGCTAGCAACTTCTTAAATAACTTTGCCGTTATCAATGGTGATTATTATTGCAATTAACTAATGAAAAGAAGGAAATTTATTCAAGCACTAGGGGTCATCCCGCTAATACCGCCTATGTCACAGTTAAATGAATTAAAAAATTTAGCCGATCAATTTGAGCCTACACCTAAAATGCCCGTTTTATTTTTGGGGCATGGCAGTCCGATGAATGCTATTGAAGAAAATGAATTTGTTACCGGTTTTAGAAAAGTAGCTGCTACTTTACCAACACCTAAAGCAATTTTATGTATTTCCGCTCACTGGTATACCAAAGGAACCAAGGTGACGGCGATGCAGCATCCGCCCACTATTCATGATTTTGGCGGTTTCCCGCAGGCATTGTTTGATGTGCAATATCCTGCACCCGGCAGCCCTGAATTAGCCAATACCACCACTCAAATTTTACAACCTACACCGGTTGAACTCGATCAAAAATGGGGATTAGATCATGGTGCATGGTCTGTAATTAAGCACTTATATCCTAAAGCAGATATTCCAACTATTCAAATGAGTATTGATTATACCCAACCGGCGGCTTACCATTTTGAATTAGCCGGACGATTACAAGCGTTGAGGAGTAAAGGAATTTTGATCGTGGGTAGCGGAAATATCGTACATAATTTATCGCTAGTAGATTTTAGAAATATCAATAAAGACAATTATGGATACGATTGGGCCATTGAGGCAAGAGATACGATTAATCAATTATTATTAGCCGGAAATTATACACCGCTTATTCAATATCAACAAATGGGCCGCGCAGTGCAATTAGCGGCACCAACACCTGATCATTATCTGCCTTTGTTATATTGTTTAGGCTTACAAACCAAAGGGGAGACTTTGTCTTTATTTAATGATAAAATGGTGGGAGGCTCATTGAGCATGACTTCGGTTAAAATTGGCTAGTAACATTTAGAATATCCGTTAAAGTCAAAATAAAAAGCCGCTTCAATTGAAGCGGCTTTTTATTTTTTGAGTTGGGTTACCAGGATTCGAACCTAGACAGACAGAATCAAAATCTGTAGTGCTACCGTTACACCATAACCCAATCACTAGACCAATTATTCATTGGGATTGCAAAAGTAGGGGATAGAAATAAATAAGCAAAAAAAAACTGCAAAAAAATGCTGCATTTTTTATGAATTTGTTGCTTTGTCGTTGAAAATAAGTCAATTGGGGTCTTTTGACCTCCAATTTTTCCCATTACTATTAACAGGTGTTCGCATAAAAAATGCTGCAGGAGTTGCACCTGCAGCATATAGTGAGTATTTAAAGTATCCAAATTAACCTTGATCTTCCAATATTTTACGATCCTCCGCCTCTTTTAAGCCCTTAATCATATCCAATGCTTCTACAACTACATCACACATGATGGTAATTAAGGAGCCTTTTTTTGCATTATTGTAAGCATGCATAATCGCTTCTTTTTCATTCATGATAATGGTGATAGGAATATCTTTCGTTTTAGTTTCGTTGATACCTTCTACCAAAAGACCTACAATTTCTTCAGCGCTTCTGCCTCTTAAATTTTTATCCTGGCGGATAATGATTTCATCAAAGCAAGTGGCAGATATCTTTCCTAAATCTCGAATGTCTTGATCACGGCGATCACCCGTACCACTGATAATGCCCACTTTAGGATTACCATCCAATTTGCTAACAAAATCGCAAAGCAATTGCAAGCCTGCTTGGTTATGCGCAAAGTCAACCAAAAACTCAAAGTTTTTAAACTTGAATAGGTTTAATCTTCCCGGTGTTTGCGATGGCGAAGGAACAAAAGTTTCTAACGCACCTTTAATATCATCTACTTTAATGTTACGGTATAAATAAGTAGCCAAAATAGCAGGAAGGGTATTCATGATATTATGCGTCGCCCTTCCACCGAAGGTGATTGGAATATCAGTTACTTTTTGAACCCTAATTTTCCAAGTGCCTTTCATAATAGTAACATAACCGTTTTCGTAAACGGCTGCATAACCACCGGCTTGACAATGTTTTTTAACACGTGGGTTATTTTCATCCATGCTAAATAATCCAATTTTACATTTCAAGCCATCCTTCATGGCGTATACCAAATCATCGTCGGCATTTAAAATGGAGAAGCCGTGCGGGAAAACCGTTTCGGCCACCACGGCTTTAACTTTAGCCATTTGTTCAATACTATCAATGCCGCCTAATCCAATATGGTCGGTACTTACATTGGTAACGATGGCGATGTCGCAGTTTTGAAAGGCTAATCCATTTTTCAAAATTCCGCCACGTGCGCTTTCTAAAACAGCAAAATCTACTGTTGGATCTTTTAGTACAAATTGGGCACTTACCGGACCGGTACAATCGCCCTTCATCATCATTTGATTTTGAATATACACACCGTCGCTAGTAGTATAGCCTACTTTATAGCCTGCACTTTTGGCGATATGTGCTACCAAACGCGTAGTGGTTGTTTTACCATTTGTTCCGGTAACGGCGATGATCGGAATTCGACCTTCGCTACCGCGCGGAAATAACATATCAATTACCGGTTCGGCTACGTTTCTACCGATACCAACTGCCGGATCGATATGCATGCGGAAACCCGGTGCGGCATTTACTTCCAATACGGCACCACCATTTTCGGAAATAGGTAAACGCAAGTCAGGCGCCATAATGTCGATGCCGCAAATATCTAAACCGATAATTTTAGAAATTCGTTCGCACATGAAAATATTTGCCGGGTGCACTTCATCGGTAACATCGGTAGAAGTACCACCGGTAGATAAGTTTGCGGTGGGTTTTAATAATACCAATTCGCCTGCTGCAGGGATGGTTTCTAAGGTGTAACCTTTTTCATCTAGCATTACCTGACTAAAATGATCCAGCTTGATGCTTGTCAATACCTTTTCGTGGCCATAGCCGCGGCGTGGATCTTTATTGGTTTCATCCACCAACCATTGGATATTGTGTATACCATCGCCGGTAACGGCAGCGGGTGTACGTAAAGCAGCGCAAATAAATTTGTTATTAATTACCAATACCCTAAAATCAACACCTACAATAAAACGTTCGCAAATAACGCTTCTACCATACACTTGGGCAGCCGCAAGTGCTTTTACGGCACCATCCCAATCTGTGATATTGGTTGTTGCGCCTTTGCCATGATTGCCGTCTACCGGTTTTAACACCAATGGATACCCTAAACGATCTACGGCATCTTTTAAGCCTTCTTCGGAGCGAATAATTACGCCTTTGGGTACCGGAATTTCGGCGGCACCTAAAAGGTTTTTTGTTTCCTCTTTGTCGCATGCGATATCCACCGCAATATTGCTGGTTGTTGATGCAATTGTAGCGCGGATACGCTTTTGGTGAATACCATATCCTAATTGTACCAAACTATGTTTGTTCAATCTAATGAAAGGGATATTGCGTTTAGCAGCTTCATCTACAATACATCCCGTACTAGGTCCAAGCCGCGTATCTTCACGAATTTCGCGGAGCTTCATAATGTCTTCGTCTAAATCATATACCTTATCATCTGCAAGTGCCTGTGTAATTCGAACTGCTGCACGTGCGGCATAAATTCCGGCCTCTTCTTCCATATAGCTAAACACTACGTAGTATTCGCCTTCTTTACCGGTGCCACGGGTGCGACCAAATCCAGTTTCCATCCCTGCAAGGGTTTGTAATTCAAGTGCCACATGTTCAATTACATGACCCATCCAAGTGCCTTCTTCTACACGTTGAAAAAAACCACCGGGGGTACCCACACTGCAACGATGACTAAACATGCTGGGAAATAATTTTTCCAGTCTTTCTTTAAAACCGGGGATGCTGTTGGTAGGGCGTTGTTCCATCTCCTCCAAATCGAGCTTCATTTGAATGAGTTTTGGGCGGCGTACACTCCAATAATTAGGACCTCTTAATACTTTGATTTCTACAATGTTCATCAGTTCAGTTTGGTAATGAATAATCGGTTTCTTGCTGTTGGGGCCGTTTTTGCAACCTTCGCAAAATGAGTTTGGATTTTGCAAAGGGCTAATCAAATGGGAAAACGGTTTGGCCGATTGGAAGTTATACAAAAATTATTAGCTTTAAAAATTCCATAGCTGCAAAGTTTCATTTTAGGCAATTCCGTTACATTTGTGCACCCATTTTTCAGTAGACAGTAAAACAATAATCGGATTTATAGCGTTACTGTCTTTATTAAACAACCAAAGCATGCAGCATCCAAAGGGGAAATTGATTGCCATCGGCGGCGCCGAAGATAAAGGAACAGATTTGGAAAAAGGAGAGATTAATCGCAATAATTTAAACTTTTTCGAATTAGGCATCCTCAATCGTATTGTGCAGGAAAGTGGCGGTACGGCTGCTAAAATTGAAGTGGTAACCACTGCATCCATGATTCCTTATGAAGTGGGTGAAAACTATATTGATGCATTTGGTAAAATTGGTTGCACCAATATCAATTGCATGCATATTCGTAACCGTGCCGATGCATTGGAAGAGGAATATCATGAACGCATAAAAAATTGTGATACCGTAATGTTTAGTGGCGGTAATCAATTGCGCTTGTCTACCATCTTTGGTGGTACGCCTTTTTTGAAAACTTTGTTAGAACGTTATCACAACGAAGAAAATTTCATCATTGCCGGAACCAGTGCAGGTGCAATGGCGATGAGCAATACCATGATTTATGAGGGGAATGCGGCCAAAGCGCATTTAAAAGGAGAGGTGAAAATTACAACCGGTTTAGGCTTTATTGATGATGTGATTATCGATAGTCATTTTGAAAAAAGGGGCCGCTTTGGTCGCTTGGCACAATCGGTGGCCACTAATCCTTCCTGTATAGGAATTGGATTGGGAGAAGATACCGGTATGCTCATTACCGGCGGCGATAAAATGGAAGCGATAGGAAGCGGTTGTGTGATCATTATCGACGGTCATGAAATTCGTTTTTCAAACATTGCCGATATTCCCGATGGTAATCCATACAGTATTGAAAACCTAAAAGTACATGTGTGCGAAAAAGGGAACGGTTATATCGTAAGTGAGCGCAGGTTTTTACCCGAAGCTGCTAAAGATGCCGTAATAAAAAAGCAAGTGGTTGTTGAATAGATGAGCCCTGCTATTTATTTTGTATCGGCTGCGTTAGCAATGGATAGGTAATTATAATCTTCCAATACGCGTTCTAAAAATTCTTCTGCATATAGGTCGGATGGCACATTCAGTACATCTTGTACTTTTGTGG
>JBJOQA010000210.1:0-3298 GCA_046050225.1 Bacteroidota bacterium
TCCTTTGTAAAAACACCCCTACCCCGCTTTTCTACATAGGCAACAAATAAATAATCTTTCAGCATCATAGGTTAAAATTAAAAAAACTAATTTGCAATCGTGCAGTCCTCTTTTTTATGCATGCAAACGCAGAATTTCTTGGTAGCATCGCATTGAAAACATTTTAACAAACAAACCCAAACTTGTTTTCATGACATTAGAATTAGAAGAAATATCCTTGCAAATGAGATTTGAAGAGCTCATTGCAATTGAAGATAAATTACAAATCAAAGAATTTCTGAATAACCAGAATATCAGCGATGTAATGAATTTGATTTATGAAAACGAGGAGTATGAATGTCAGATTATCGGACATTTATCCATGCATCGCGCAGCCAGTGTTTTTAAGATATTGGAGCTACCTACACAAAAAAGAATCATCAAGGGCTTATCGGCATTTACCACCGCTGAATTATTAAACGAATTACCGGCGGATGACCGTACTGCATTTTTGAGTGAATTGCCCAGCAATGCAGTGCGCGAGTTGGTAAAAACGCTTAATCCGGAAGAACGCAAAATCACCCTTTCTTTATTGGGTTATCCGGAAGGCAGTGTGGGCAGGTTGATGACGCCCGATTATGTTTATGTGTATGAAAACAACACTGTTGCCGAGGTGTTTGAT
Organism: Bacteroidota bacterium; assembly: GCA_046050225.1. Classification (GTDB taxonomy): domain Bacteria; phylum Bacteroidota; class Bacteroidia; order Chitinophagales; family Chitinophagaceae; genus Ferruginibacter. Next base: position 662 of record JBJOQA010000210.1, read on the forward strand.
ACCATTCGCAAATACGCCAAAAATAGCGAAACCATTGATGTAATTTATGTCATCAATAAACAAGGAGAACTCATTGATGATATTCGAATCAAAGAATTTTTACTTGCTTCGCCGGAGGCAAAAGTGAACGAATTAATGGATGCTCGTTTTATCGCATTGCATGCGGAAGACGACCAGGAAGTGGCGAACGAGGCATTTAAAATGAATAATCGCGTGGCCTTGCCGGTGGTAAGCAGAAGTAATAAGTTATTAGGTATTGTAACCATTGATGACGTATTGTGGGTAGCCAATGAAGAATTTAGTGAGGATATGCAAAAAATGGGGGGTACCGAAGCATTAGATGAACCCTATTTGGAGGTACCGCTCGTAAAATTATTTAAGAAAAGAATTGTTTGGTTAATCGTTCTTTTTTTAGGTGAAATGATTACTGCTTCGGTAATGAACTACTTTGAAGGTGAAATTCAAAAAGCAGTGGTTTTAGCCTTGTTTATTCCATTAATTATTTCAAGTGGGGGCAATACCGGATCTCAAGCCTCTACCCTGATCATTCAAGCAATGGCCGTTGGTGAATTAACCATTAAAAATTGGTGGCGAGTAATGCGTAGGGAGATTATACAAGGGCTTATGCTTGGAACGGCGTTAGGTATTATTGGTTTTAGTAGGGTATTTGTTTGGGGCAAATTGGTGCCGGGTTTGTATAGTCATCACGAGTGGGAAGTTGGGTTAACCGTAGGCTTTTCGTTATTGGGTGTTGTTTTATGGGGAACGCTTACCGGATCTATGTTGCCATTAATTTTAAAGAGAGCGGGGGCCGATCCTGCAGTAAGTTCCGCCCCATTTGTGGCTACATTGGTTGATGTAACCGGGTTGGTAATTTATTTTTCTGTTGCCTTGATTTTTTTAAAAGGTATTTTATTATAAAGGCTTTATAAAGCTGATCTTCCATTAATTTATTAAACAATTCTGCATGAAAAAATTGTGTTTACTAATTTTTAGCGCTTTCAACCTTTGTTTGGTTGTTGCACAAAAAAAGAATGATGCCGCTGCTATTAAAACTAAAGCTGCTGCGCAAATTGAACAAGGTGCTGAACAATATCGCAGTATGGCCTTAAAAATTTGGGATTATGCAGAAGTAGGATATAAAGAAACAAAGAGTACAGCTGTTTTGCAGGAAGAATTACGCAAGAACGGTTTTACGGTGGAGGCCGGCGTTGCAGGCATTCCAACCGCATTTGTAGCAACCTATGGAAGCGGCAAACCGGTTATTGCCATCTTAGCCGAATTTGATGCATTGCCGGGTTTATCACAAACATCTGACCCCGTAAAAACCAGTGCCGGTAAAGATGCGGGCCATGCATGCGGGCATCATCTTTTTGGTGTAGCCTCGGTAGCGGCCGGCATTTCCATCAAACAAATGATTGCTGAGAAGCATATTTCCGGCACCATTAAAGTGTTGGGCTGTCCGGCAGAAGAAGGTGGAAGCGGCAAAGTTTATCTAGTGCGCGCCGGATTATTTAATGATGTAGATGTTGCCATTCATTGGCATCCGGGAAATAACAATAGTGTAACCACTACTAGTGCATTGGCCAATATGTCGGCGAAGTTCCGCTTTCGCGGGATATCTGCACATGCGGCAGGCGCGCCCGAAAGAGGCCGTTCGGCATTGGATGGGGTTGAATCAATGGACTACATGGTGAACATGATGCGTGAACATATTCCGCAAGAATCGAGGGTGCATTATGTAATTACTAATGGAGGTAAAGCGCCCAATGTAGTGCCCGATTTTGCAGAAGTTTATTACTATGTAAGACATCCGAAAAGAGACCAAGTTCAACAAATTTTTAACCGTGTTATAAAAGCTGCAGAAGGCGCTGCATTAGGCACTGAAACAAAAATGGAATATGAAATTATTGGCGGAACCCATGACCTGTTAATTAATAGAACGCTTGCTGAAGCGATGCAAAAAAATTTAGAAACAGTGGGTGGTGTTAGCTATACAGATGCAGAAAAAGAATACGCACAAAAAATTCAAGCCAGCTTTGGCTTTCAGGCACCTGCAATAGCAACAGCACAAAATATTCAACCTTTAAAAGCTGAAGAAGAAGCAGGCGGTGGCGGTAGCACCGATGTGGGTGATGTAAGCTATGCTGTACCAACAGTAGGTTTACGTACTGCAACATGGGTACCCGGTACAGCAGCGCATAGCTGGCAGGCTGTTGCATGCGGCGGAACAGCCATCGGTACTAAAGGAATGATTGTTGCGGCAAAAACAATGGCGCTTACCGGCATTGATTTGTTTTTACAACCCGAACTCATTGAAAAAGCAAAAGCAGAGTTTAAAAAAGATATTGGCAGTTATCAATATAAAGCGTTGTTGGGCGATAGAGCTCCGGCATTAAATTATAGAGATTAGCGCACAATTTGTTGAACCAAAAACAATCAAAACCCTATCATTTTGGTAGATAAATATTTTTTTTAACCCGCACAATAAAAAAAATCATGCGCTAAAACCCTTTACTGTAGGCGGTTTTAGACTTTTTATACTTTTTTTAAGAAAAAAAGTTTTGGAATTTTAAAAAAGTCGCACTTATCTTTGCATCAGTTCTTTACAACATCTCTTATCAAGAAAGGCAGAGG
>JBJOQA010000211.1:0-6755 GCA_046050225.1 Bacteroidota bacterium
CCCAAGTTGCAACATGCAACAAAGGATTAACAAAGCTATTCGACTAAATGAATTGGAAGGAAACGCCATAATGGTTTGACTAATACATACGAAAATAAAATTATTTTATTTAATGTAACTAAAACTGTTGATAGTCATTATGTAAAACTTTTACTAAACTTAAGTAATTTGTTCAAAAATTTGTCCATGCGCGCCTTTTCTATTTTTTTACTGCCTATGTTGGTTTGGTGCTTGTTTGCTTGTAACCAACCAAACAGAAAGGGAAATGAACTGCCAAATGGGTCAAATACCAATATTCAATTGGCCGATCCGGATAGCGTGCAGTCTTATCCATTTTTGCAATCGCATCTCCAATTAATACAAAATGCATTGACAAAAGCCAATCCGGTATTGCTTTGCGGCGATACCTTATCGCCACGGCAATTGGCCGCCCAACAAATAGCCATTCAAGATTCATCCATCCATTCCTTCATTTTTGATGCTTTACTGGGAGCTCCTTATCGTACCGAGGTATTTGGTGTGTACCCGGCCCGAGAAAGTGATTTAGCCGGCGTGAAGTCTGTTTATCAGCTATCCAACTGTTATCGGGTAGAATTGTACAATTATGCCAAAAATGAAGCTATTGCATTGATGGTTGATCTTGGCTCTGGTAAAGTGTTGGCACATCAAAATATTGAGCAGGCCCAACCTGATATCCCCGCTTATCTTAAGAGTATGGCGATAAAAATTGCGGTTGCTTCTAAAGAAGTTCAGCAGGCCTTAGGAATTACGGCATCGGAGCAGTCGGCACTCATGGCAAGCACTAAAACAGCCTTAAATCGTTCGCGTTGCGAGCGAAGCAGACATTTGTGTGTGGCACCAACTTTTATCAAAGCAGATAAGGCACTTTGGGCAATTGTAGATCTAACCGATTTTAGAGTGGTTGGTGTAAGATGGACACAAGTGGGAGAAACGGGCCCCGCTGCAAAGGCTACTGAACGGAAGTTACAAGACGACAAAATCACCGATTGTTTTTGCGAGCAAGCAACCGTTTTAGATAAGGCCGGATGGAAAATGAATTATATGCTTACCAGCAGTGATGGCTTAAGAATTGCCGAAGTTTCTTTTAATGGCAAACCGGTTTTAAAAAGTGCAAAATTGGTAGATTGGCATGTAAGCTATTCGGGCACTGATGGTTTTGGATATAGTGATGCAATTGGTTGTCCTTATTTTTCACAGGCAGCAGTGGTTGCAATTAACGCACCTAAAGTACTTGCAATCAAGGGAGATAAAGGCATCATCATTGGTTTTGCACTGGAACAAACTTTTAAAAGCGAAGGTTGGCCAATGCCTTGTAATTATAATTATAAACAACGGTATGAGTTTTTTAATGATGGTAGTTTTAGAGTGGCTGCCGCTAGTTTAGGCAGAGGTTGTGGCAATGATGGTACCTACCGTCCTGTTTTTAGAATTGCCTTTGCCGGCGAACAAAACCATGTAAATGAATGGAAGAGTAATCAATGGCAAACCTGGGAAAAAGAGCAATGGAGTGTGTATACACCTACTACCGCATTTACAAAAGAAGGGTATCAATTTAAGATAAGTGATGCATCCGGAGCCGGATATTTTTTAGAGCCCGGCCGAGGTCAATTTAACGATGGCGGCAGAGGCGATCGTGCTTTTATTTATGCCACTTTTAATAATAGTCAAAAAGACGAAGGTGAAGCTGATTTGGTAACAATTGGCCCTTGTTGCAATACCGATTATCAGCAAGGGCCTGAAAAGTTTATTCAGCCCAACCCCGAGTCTATAAATGGAAAGCCTATTGTTATTTGGTATGTAGCACAAATGAAAAATGAGGATACAAAAGGCCACGAATATTGTTGGGCAGAATCCGTGTTGGAAAAAGGTGTTTATGTTACCAAATCTTACCCATGTTTTTGCGGACCGAGGTTTACGCCTATACATTAACGTTAGTTCATGAAAAAATACTTGCCATTATCGATAATAACAATTTTACTATTCTTTACTTCTTGTAAAGAACAGCCGGTTCCGTATAGCAATAATGTATGTAAATCTAACAGTCCTTTTGTAGCTAAACTCGGCTTTGATCCCAATCGTTCCTACTTCAGTACCAGTGATGCACGTAGAATGGGGTTGGTTTTAGTACAAGCTGCAGATATTCGAAATCCTACTGCAGGTGCAGCAAGAGTTTATCAAGATTCCACCTGGAAAATGGGCGGTTGGTTGGCACCTATTCAAATTGATGATTTGGGTAATATTTATGTTGCGCCTGTTCCCTTTATCAATGTGATGCATAATGATGCAACCAAACAAAATACAATTTTTCAGGTTAATGCGCAATCCGGTAAAATGCAGCAATTTTTAAGTTTACCTACACGCGCAAACAACAACAATGAGAATCCATTTGGAATAATTGGATTTGCCTATTTGTGTGAAACCAATACCCTCTATGTTTCTAGTGTTGCAGGTAGTACGCGAAAAGAAGAACTAGGCGTGATTTATGCCGTTGATGTACGGTCGCAAAAAATTATTGATAGTTTACCCGGTGTGGATGCCTTAGGTTTAGGGATAGCTTATGTTGCAGATAAAAGGCAGTTGTTTTTGGGGCATGCGCGAAGTGCGCAAGTGTTCAGTATTGATTTGAACAGAGAAGGGAAATTTTTAGGAAAACCTACCATTGCTTTTTCTCTCGATGGGTTAGGCGTTCGTGGCGATGATAAGGTGCGTAGAATAAAAACTGACACTGATGGGAGCTTGATTGTTTACGGAATGGAATTTAATTTCAATCTCATTGCGCCACATGAAAAGCAAGAAACCGTTTATCATTTTGTTTTTGATGCTACAGAATTGAAGTGGATTAGAAAGTTATAGATTTTTCTAAAATACATAAAGTTGCTATTTACTAACGGAATTAAATACACGAAAATAAATATTTTATATCGGCTAAAACCCTTTACCAGAAAGCGTTTCGAATGTTATTGAAATTTGGTTGCAAAAATATTTTAAAAAAATATTTGGAAAGAATAAAAAAATAATTACACCTTTGCACTGTTAAAAATTAAAAACAAATAAACATGCCACGCGTATATACACATATTAGCATAGCAAAAGGAGAAAGCCTAAGTGGTTTTTATTCCTCTTCTGAGGCATTGTTTATAGTTCATTAAAATAGTTGAACTTTTTATAGCAAGGCCTCGGAAATTCCGAGGCTTTTTTTATGCAAAAACAAAAATGATGCGGATACTTCATTATCAACAATCACCCAAGACGTTAAGCGCTACAGGCATTACTGTGTTTTGTATTGACCGCAATGGCCGCAAACTTGTGTTTGATTTTTTGAATTGGAGTAAACAAATTTCGCCGGATATTCTTCTCACGTAACAGTCATGTGTGTACGTTGAAGCAGCCCGGCAGTAATGTCGGGCTTTTTTTATGTAAAAATGTAAACAATGGAATTGATCATCTGGGTTTTTCTTACGCGACAAGTTTTATTATGGTTACGGAGAACCAGTATAGAAAAACAATAACGAATTAAAAGGGGAGGACACCGGAATGCCCTGCGGTTGCAGCAGGGCGCCGGTTTATACCAACACCTCGTTCTACCGAAGCATGTTGCAATGCTATAATGGTGGGTAACTAAACAGATTTGAATAATTTAAAAATGAAGCACTATGAAATGGAATTTATTTGGAAGAAAGGTTCAAGTAACACAGCCGTTGTTTCATGATCATTTTGTTGATCCAAAAGCAATGTATGTGCAATTATTTGATGCCATACCCTGTGTAAGCTTCATTGGTGAAATGGAAGGTGGTGAAGCTTTCGCTTTTATCAAGCATAACTACAGTGGAGAGATTATAGCTGTTTACCAACACAATTATTTTGATCATGCCGAACAGAAATTGTTATTCAACAATACGTTGTTTGTATTGAGAAATAAACGGTTGATAGATTTAAATTCAAACTACTGTCAAGTTTTATTTGGACCGAATCAATATGGTTGGTCTAATAATTTGATTCAGTCTTTAGCAGCTTTCAGAAAATTACCTGAAGGCGTAAGAACACCAATTATGGGTTTTGCAAGAACAAATATTGATAACTAAAACGCCGGTGAAAGCCGGCATACAGACGAATAGCTCCAATGGTAGAGCACTGCGTTGAAGCCGCAGCCGTGCAGGTTCGAATCCTGCTTCGTCTACAAAATATAGTATATGAAAGCATTATTTAAACATACCGTTCAAGATATAGCAGCATTGTTCGATAACCGATATCTGCAAGCTAAGATGTTGTATTTGTATCTGTTTAATGAGTTGCCGCAACTTGATTATTTTAATCAGGTAGATGGTGAAAAAGTTTTTCAACAATTGCAGGAAACTTTTGCAAACGCAATACAAGCCAGTTATGGACAACGTTGGCAAACTGTTGGTGAAAAGGAAGAATTTGATCGAAGAATTATTGTTTTTAATAAACATTGTATTGTTGAACTTGATTCGTATTACGCAGAAGTTTGGCACAATGGAAAGGAAGCAGAATTGGTTAATGCCATTCGAACAATCATCACGCAGCAAAAACGCAGACAAAGAAGGAAACCATTAGAAATAAATTTAATTGTGCGCATCAATGGCCGATTAGAGTTAAAAGCAATGGAAATTAAGCGAACGCGGTTAGATGTTAATCGCTATTATCCGGATGACTTTGCAGAAACTGATCTGCTGATTAGAAAGCGATTAAACACAAAAAATGATAAAGGCATTGTGTTATTGCATGGTTTGCCAGGTACAGGAAAAACAACTTACCTAAGGCATTTGGTTGGTCGAGTAAAAAAGCGCGTTTTGTTTTTGTCGCCGAGTGTAGTGGATAATTTAATGGATCCGGGTTTTGTGGAATTGTTGATAGATAACCCCAATTCGATCATCGTAATTGAGGATGCAGAAAATATTATCATGGATCGAAAATTGTCGAGCAATTCATCTGTTTCTAACTTATTGAATATTTCTGACGGCCTTATGGCTGACTTCTTAAACGTTCAATTGGTATGCACTTTTAATATTGCGCTTACATTGGTTGATCCGGCATTATTGCGCAAAGGTCGTCTTATTGCAAAATATGAGTTTGGAAAATTGGAAGTTCAGAAAGCACAGCAATTAAGCAATAGCCTGGGGTTGCAACAATTAATTACAAAGCCTACGACACTGGCTGAAATAACGCATCCACATGAAAAGGAACATCAAACAGACCGCGTTGAAATTAGAGGTTTTAGTAGCGCTTGGCTAGAGAATTAAGTTTAGTAAGGTATAAAAATATTCATCCAATTATTTGGATACAAAAGCTTGCTGAAAGGCAAGAAGGCCGTCAGATGATTGATTTAACCCGGATCAGTGTTTCTAATAGCACGATAGTGCAGCAATAGTAATTGTTTGTATGCTGTTGGTCAAAATTTGGGCGGTCTACAACCAGTGTGTTGAGGGTTCGAATCCCTTCCCCGTAAGGGGTAACTCAAATGGAAGAGTAACGGCAAATTAGCAGATTTCGATTCTGCCCTTTAGGAAGGAAAGCCTCTGTGGCTACAAAGGACAATAAGAGCATCCTCAAGGCTCTTCGTATGTGTAAGCATGCGACCAAAATATCAGCTACTGCTTTTATGCTAACAAGTAAATGAAAGGCAAACAGCTTAAAAGCCAGCAATGATAGTAGAAAAAATGGGCTGCTATTTAACGGAGTTAATGTTCTCGTTTACGGATGCTGTAACGTTATATATTACCCGAAAATTAGAAATCAATTGAATCAATCTGTCATTCCGCTAGTAAGTTGTTAAAGTGGGTAGTTGATATTTTATTTATCAATGATTTAAATGAATTAAAAATGAAAAGAGTAATAGTAAATACTTGGCAAAAAGCCTTGGTATATAAGAATAATGAATTTCGGCGTGTATTAAATGCCGGAAATTATTGGATTTGGAATGAAAAAGTAACCGTGGTGGATATCAGAGAGCAGTTGGATCAGTTTGCTAACTTAGAATTATTGGCACGTAATTCGTCATTGCACGAGGTGTTACAGTTTATTGAAGTTGGCGATCAAAAAATTGTTTTGCAATTAGAAAATGGAAATTTGAAGGCAGTTTTAACAACCGGTTTGTATGCATTTTGGAAAGAATATGCGGGTTATACTTTTGTGGAAGCCAATTTGAGTGAAACATTTATTCGTGAAGATATTTCGCGCGTTATTTTGCAAAATCGGATGTTAGCGGCCTTCGTTCGCACCAGCAATATTGAAAACTATGAAGCAGCTTTGTTGTTTGTTGACGGTAAGTTTGAAGGGAAATTAGCTGCCGGTTTACATTATTGGTGGAAGAATGAAAAAAGTGTTCAAATTGTTCGTGCAGACGTAAGAATGCAGCAATTAGAAATTAACGGTCAAGAAATTTTAACCAAAGATAAAGCTGCATTGCGTATCAATGCATGGGCCCAATTTAGGGTAGCCGATATAGAAAAAGCGGTGTTGCAAAATGCAGCTTATGATAAACAATTATATATTTTATTGCAGTTGGCTTTGCGTAGTGTAGTTGCCACTTTAGGTTTTGATGAGTTGTTAGAAAAGCGTGAACGTTTATCTGATATGATGTTGGACCAATTGCGAGAACATGCAACCGCATTAGGTGTTGAGATTGCCAATTTTGGTATCCGTGATATTATTTTATCCGGTGAAGTGAGAGCCATCATGAACGAAGTGTTGGTGGCCGATAAAAAAGCGCAGGC